>NZ_JBFAUT010000004.1:136243-254418 GCF_040679475.1 Actinoallomurus sp. NPDC052274 | reverse complement strand
GGGGACATCACCAAGTGCACGTATGACACCAGCGGATTCTCCGTGAAAGCCCGGGCGACGGAGGCTAAGCCGACGCCGACGCACTCCAAGACGCCTGTGGCCGCCCAGGTGTTGCAGGTCGAGGTCGTGCCGTGGGTGTACCCGAGCTGGACCCAGCCGCGGTAGTGCGCGTCCGTGCCGTGGTCCCGCTGCTCGAGCGGGCGTCCGTCGTCCCCGCGCTCGTACGAGTCGCGCAGCGCCACCGCCCACTGCTCGGGCGTCACGGGGAAGGTCCCGCGCACCGAGCTCATGAACACGCCGGACAGGCACTGGGCCTGCAGCTCGCTCCGCTTGGTCACGGCGTTGCGGGCCAGGGTGCTCGTCGCCGCGGCCCGCTCCCGCTGGCTGTAGTCGAGGATCCCGGTCTGGTCCTGGATCGCGTGACCGTACTCGTGCGCGACCTCCCGGGCGTACGCCACGTTGTAGCGCACCGGCATCCCGCCGGCCGCCTTCTGCGCGTCGGTCACACCGATGTAGATCGAGGCGTTGCTCGGGCAGTAGAACGCGGCGACGCCCGGCGACGGGTACGTGCCGCAGGGGCTCGACCCCGACGTCGACCAGAAGACCCGCGTCGGCGCGGTGAATTTCAGGCCCGCGCGAGCGAAGCCCTGCCCCCATGCCTTGTCCAGGCAGTCGGTGGTCCCGTTGAGGAAGGCCCGGAACGACGCCGGGTCGCCCTGGGTGATCTGCCGTCCCCGGCAGCCGTCGGAGGGCAGCCGGCCGACCTTGTACAACGGGCTGTCGGCGGCGTTCTGGGACGGGGCGGTGGGCGCGCTGACCGGCGGCCGGACCGGCGTGTACGCCGGCCTGCTGATCAGCTTCAGCGCCATCGAACCGCCGACCCCGACGATCGCGAGGAGGCCGAGCACGCCGACGACGCGCACGCCACCGCCGCCTTTCCGCCGGCGCGGCGGCGCGTACCCGTATCCGGGAGCGGGGTAGGGCGGCCGGCCGTGTCCGGGACCGTACGGCGGCCTGGGCGGCGGACCCTGCGGACCGTACCCGGGACCGTGGGCGGGCGGCCGGCCATGGCCCTGGGGGGCGCCGTAGCCCTGGGGTGTGCCGTACCCCTGAGGAGGGCCGTAGCCCTGCGGGGCGCCGTACCCCTGGGGGCCGCCGTAGCCTTGGGGGCCGCCGTGGCCCTGGCCGTGACCCCGGGGCGGGGGTCCCCATGAGCCGGGTCCAGCCATCACTCTCCTCCTGTCAGGAAACGTCCGAGGGGGCAGCCGTCCACGTGTTGCAGGACGACAGGACGCGTTGCGTGTAGCCGCGGGCCACCCAGCCCGCGTAGTGCGCTTCGGAACCGTGGTCGGCCGGCTGGTCCGCGTCGCCGCGCGCCCGCGCGTCGGCGAGGACCGCCTCGTACTGCTCGGAGGTCATCGGGAGGCTGTCGCGCTCGGCCGACAGGAACGCGCCGGCGAAGCACTGCGCCTGCAGCTCGATGCGGCGGCTGACCTCGTGGCTCGTGGCGGGGGCCGAGGCCGCCATCAGCGCGTGGCCGTACTCGAGGATCCCCGCGTCCTCCTGGACGTGGTGGCCGTACTCGTGCGCGATCACCCGGGCGTACACGCCGTAGTGCGAGACCGGTTCGCCGCCCGCCGTCTCCACGACGTCGTCGAGGCCGACGTACAGCGTGTCGTTCGCCGGGCAGTAGAACGCCGCCGCGCCGGGGGCCGGGTAGGACCCGCACGGGCTGGTGCCCTTCACGCTCCAGAAGATCCGGTGCGGCGCGGCGAATCCCGGCACGGCCGCCTTGGCGAACTGCCGCCGCCACGCCTCGTCCAGGCAGTCCGACAGCCGGTCCAGGAACGCCCGCATCGACTCCTCGTCGTGCTCCCGGATCCGGGGCAGCGCGCAGCCGACCGGGTCGAGCGGACCGCTCTGGTAGAGCGGTCCGGCCAGCGCGGCCTGCCTGCTGCCGGCGCGCGGGGCGCCGTCGGCGGTGCCGATGCCCGGCGTGGGACGCCCCGGACCGGCCAGCGAGTAACCGACGATCGCGACGACGCACAGCGCGGCCACGCCGCCGAGAACGCCGACGACCGTGCCGGCCGTGCTCCGCCGCCGGGGCGGGCGGCGTGGGGGCAGGTAGCCGAGGTCCCGCGCCGGCCGACGCCACAACCGGGACGGCGGGCCGTACGGCTCCGGACCGCCCGGCGGACGCCGCCGATAGGGACTGACCACTGTCGTCCGTTCCTCCCCCTGAGACCGGGCACGCCGGGCTCCGCGCGGGAGGGGCGACCGCGACGAGAATCATCCCATATCACCGAAAACGGCGATCACTTCACAGGAGCGTTTCCGGCCTTTCACACGAACCGTCAGTGCCGCAGGTCACGCAGGGGGCCGCTCTTCACCGGTACGCTGTGCGGCCATGCTGGTTCGCACGCGGCTCCTGATCGCCCCCCTCGTCGCCGCCGGACTCCTCACCGGCGCGGCTCCCGCGTCGGCGGCCTCCGCGCAGGTCGTCAAGGACACCGTCGCGATCACGGTCGCGCCCGACGGGTCCCTCCAGGTCAAGGAGACGGTCACCTACCAGGGGGCCGCGCCCGCGCGCACCCTCATCCGCCGTAAGCACCTCAACGACCGGCAGGACCGCCGGTACGACGTCGCCGACCTCAAGGGCGGCACACTCCAGAACCAGGGCGACCGCGCGACCCTCCGGGTCTCCGGAGGCGGCGGCGCCGGACAGCGGACCGCGCAGCTCTCCTACACCGTCAAGGGCGCGATCACCCCCGAGCGAGGCGGCGAGCAGCTCACCTGGGTGGCCGCGGGCGGCTGGCACGTCCCGGTCGGGCAGACCCGGGTGACCGTCGAGTCCAGCGCGGTCGTGCAGAACCTCAACTGCTTCGCCGGCGACCTGTCGAGCACGATCGGCTGCACCCAGTTCTTCACGAACCACACCCACACCCAGGCGGACTTCCGGCAGGAGGAACTCCAGCCCGGCGAGTACGTCACGGTCATGATCGGTTACCCGGCCGGCACGACCAAGGGCGAGCCGATCGTCGAGCAGCGGCACACCGTCACCACCGCCTTCACCGTCAACGGGCTCACCGGCGGCACGCTCCTCGGCCTGCTCGTCCTCCTGCTCGGCGGGGTCGCCCTCCTCTACGTCACCCGGGGCAGGGACGCGCGCATCGTCAACAAGAAGGCCGCCGAAGGAGATCAGGCGCCCCTCGACTCGACGGGGTTCGCCCCGCCGGACGGCGTGCGGCCCGGCCAGATCGGCACGCTCATCGACGAGCAGGCCGACGTCGTCGACGTCACCGCGACCATCATCGACCTGGCGGTGCGCGGCTACGTCCTGATCGAGGAGCTGCCCCGCGAGACGTACGGCCGCATCGACTGGCAGTTGCGCCGCCTGCGGCGCGCGCCGGACGACCTGCTGCCGTACGAGCGGATCCTGTACGACGCCCTGTTCACCGGGCGCGACGTCGTGGCGCTGTCCGAGCTCGGCGGCACCTTCGCCGACCAGCTCGCGGCGGTGCGCGGCGCCCTGTACGAGGACGTCGTCCGGCAGGGCTGGTTCACCCGCCGGCCGGACTCCGAGCGGACCCGCTGGACGACCATCGGCATGATCCTGGCCGGCCTCGGCGTGGTCGGCACGATCGTGCTGGCCGTCTACACCAACCTCGCCCTCATCGGCCTGGCCCTGATCATCGCCGGCGCCGCGCTGGCCGTCGGCGGCCAGTACATGCCGGCCAAGACGGCGCGCGGCGCGACCGTGCTGGCGCACACGCTCGGGTTCCGGGCGCACCTGTTCCGCGGCGAGGTCCCGGACGCGCCGGCCGGTCACCGCGTGGCGCTGTTCTCGCACTACCTGCCGTACGCGGTGGTGTTCGACGTCGTCCAGCGCTGGGCGCAGACGGTGGCCGACGTCGGCGCGGGCAACAGCGGCCCCTCGGACAACCTCTACTGGTACGAGGGACCGGCCGAGTGGGACCTGTCGAACTTCGCCGAGTCGATCCGCAGCTTCACGCTCGCCACCTCAGGAGCGATCTCCGCCTCCCGGCAGTTCCGCAGCCTCTCCTGAAGGTCCCGGAGACCGTCAGAGACCGACCGCGCGGATCTCGCCGACGATCCCGTCACCGCCGTGCAGGGGGACGGTGGCCAGCTCGTCGGGGACCTCCGCGCCGAGGGCGCGCAGCGTCGCCACGGTCACCGGCGTACGGGCCCGCATCGCCCCGTCGTCGATCTTGATCGCGCCGGCGCGCCCGTCCGCGAGCGCGAACGCGTCGACGCCCTCGGCCCCGCACTTGACCAGCAGACCCGGCACGGCGACCATGAGCCGGCGCTCGTCGCGGTGGGTGCCGGAGGTCCACTCCGGGTGGGCGCGCATCGCGTCCGCCAGGCGCCGCTCCGGGGTGCCCGGCTCGGCCGTCACGATCGCGCGCAGCGCCCGCGCCACGCCCGTCAGCGAGACGGCGAACAGCGGGGCACCGCACCCGTCCACGCCGGTCGCGGCCACCCGCTCGCCGGTGAGCTCCTCGACCGTCTCCCGGATCGCCAGTTGCAGGGGGTGGTCGACGTGCAGGTACGACTCCGTCGGCCAGCCGTTCACGACACAGGTGGCGAGCATCGCGGCGTGCTTGCCCGAGCAGTTCATCCGCAGCCGCGACTTCTCGGCCCGGACGGCGACCTCCAGGTCGAGCGGCCACTGCGGCGGGCACTGAAGGGCGTCCGGGGTGAGCCCGGCGTCGGCGAGGATCTTGCGGGCGCCCTCGACGTGGAAGTCCTCACCGGAGTGGCTGGCCGATGACAGCGCGAGCAACTCGTCCTCGAGGGCGAGCCCGCTGCGCGCCATCGCGACCGCCTGTATCGGCTTGTTGGCCGACCGGGGGAAGATCGGCTCGTCCGGGGACCCGACGGTCACCGCCGGTGAGCCGTCGACGGCGAGCGCGGCCACCGATCCCCGGTGCCGGGACTCCACGAATCCGGAACGTTCCACTTCGACGAGGACGGGGTGCATGCTCTCTCTTCGGGGGGTCGGCGGTCGGCTGGGGTTGCTCTCGAGACAGGCGGAGAGTGCTCTCGGGGCGGACGGCGTCAGCTCGGGCGCGGCTTCACGCCCAGGAACGACCGCGCCTCGTCGGCCGGCATCGGGTCACGCTGGGCGATCCGCGCCAGGGTCGCCGCACGCTCCACGAGCTCGGCGTTGGCCGTCACCGGCCGTCCCTTGGCGTAGGTCAGCGTATCCTCCATGCCCACCCGCAGATGACCCCCGGCCGCCAGCGCCGCGTACATCACCGGCAGGCTCGTCCGGCCGATCCCCGTCGCCGACCACGTGGCCCCGGCGGGCAGCGCCTCGACCGCCGCGACCAGCGTCCGGGCGTCCCCCGGCATCCCGCCCGGCACGCCCATGACCAGGTCGCAGTGCACGTGTCCGCCGTACGGCGCGCCGTACTTGTCCAGCAGCCGGTGCAGGGACGCGATGTGGCCGAGGTCGAACAGCTCGAACTCCGGCACGACCTGGCGCTCCTGCGTCCGCTGGTACAGCTCGACCATGAACGGCCACGGGTTCATGAACACGTCGTCGCCGAAGTTCACGGTGCCGCAGGTCAGCGAGCAGCCGTCCGGCTCGGCGTCGAGGACCCGCAGCCGGTGCTCGTACGGGTCGGTGACCGCGCCGCCGGTGGACAGTTGCACGATGAGGTTCGTGCTCGCGCGCAGGGCGGCGACCGTGTCGCGCAGCCGCGCGAGGTCGAGGGTGGGCCGGGCCTCGGCGTCCCGGATGTGCACGTGGATGACGGCGGCGCCCGCGGCCTCGCACTCCTTCGCGGTCTGGACGAGCTCGTCGAGCGTGACGGGCAGCGCCGGCGCGTCGGCCTTGTCGGTCTCCGCTCCGGTGGGCGCAACTGTTATCAGCGTTCTGGCCATGGACAGCATGATTTCAAGACCAGAGCCCATTTGGCGAGAAAATCTTTAGCAAAGACGCCTCCTGGGCGCCGACGGGACCGCGTACGGCAGAATGCGGTGGCGTGCGAGCCGTCGTTCAGCGTGTGAGTCGGGCCGACGTGACCGTCGAGGGTCAGGTCGTCGGCGCCATCGACGGGCCGGGCCTGCTGGCCCTCGTCGGCGTGACCCACGACGACACCCTCGAGCAGGCCAGGAGGCTGGCGGCCAAGCTCTGGGGGCTGCGGGTCTTCGACGGCGCGACGGAGGGCGCGCCGGAGGCGTCCTGCTCCGACCTGGGCGCGCCACTGCTCGTGATCAGCCAGTTCACCCTCTACGGCGACACCCGCAAGGGGCGGCGGCCGTCCTGGATCGCCGCGGCACCCGGTCCCGTGGCCGAGCCCCTCGTCGACGAGGTCGTCGCCGAGCTGCGCCGCCTCGGCGCCCACGTCGAGACCGGCGTCTTCGGCGCCGACATGAAGGTCTCCCTGCTCAACGACGGCCCCATCACCCTCATCCTCGAGATGTGATCAGGTTTTAATGCAGCTAAGCGGCGGCCACGTCATTCCGTTGTCCCATCACTTCAGCACGCACCACACGACCTTGCCACCGGTCTTCGGCCAGCGGTAGCCCCAGCGCTCGGCAAGGGCTTCGACCAGGAGCAGGCCACGGCCGCCCTCGTCGGTCTCGGTTGGCCGCTTCAGGCGCGGCGGCTGCGGGTCGCCGTCCCAGACCTCTATGACCGCGTAGCCGCTGTCGCCGTAGCAGCAGACAGCGATAGTCCGCAGCTTGCCCCAGGCCTTTGCCCAGTCGACGCGCTCCTCGACGATGCCCACGGCTTTGACCGCGTTGGTCACCAGCTCCGATGTGATGATGTTCGCCGTCGGCGCCAGGTGGGCCTGGTCGTAGAGCTTGAGCCGCTGGGCGACGTACTCGCGGGCGAGACGTGCTGCGCTGGGCATCGCGGCCAGCGGCAGACAGTTAGGGTTCTCGCCGATCCGGGGAACGGTCATGGCACGTACGCCTTTCCGAGGGATGGGAGCGCAGGGCCGGTGCCGGAGCCGGAAGGCTCTCCTGAGCGGAGTGCGTCCCCTCACAGCCGCCTCCGCTTGGCGGCACCGGCCCTGCGGTCTAGGGGTGCCGGTGGTCGCCGTGTCGCAGCAGCCAGGCCAGGCGGGCGGTGATGCGCTGCGGGTTGTGGGCCATGCCGAGGTAGATGCCTGAGAAGCCATAGACCGCAGGCGCGCAGAGCAGCGGCAAGCGGTCGATGTAGAGGTGCGTGCCGTAATGACTGGCCGGCAGGTTGACCAGCAGCATCGGCCGGGCGACGGCGTGCGGGCCAAGCATGATCCAACCGATGCCGACGCGGTCCAGATGCGGTTTGAGCTGGTCGAAGACTTCCCGGTCTTGCCGGGAGTACGTGGCGGCGCTGGCGGCCCTGCTGATGACCTTCATGACATCCCTCACGCTCCGTGTTCGCCTGCAGCCATAGCGTGGCATTCGGCGTGCTCGCCTATGATGACCTCTCAACGGTGAAGAACGCAATCGTTGCGAACACATTGATGGTGATCGAGCGGATTCACTTGAGTCCAGGTACGTTGAACCGACAGACTCAGCGGCGGTACGCGCCACGAGAAGGAGCCTGATGCCCGGTCGTCCGCAGCCGCCCACCGCCCGCTTGCGCCGGTTGGCGGCCGAGTTGCTGCGCCTGCGTAAGACCGCCGACCTCAGCCGGGAGGCGGTGGCCGAACAGACCGGCATTAACAAGGCGACGCTGTACCGCATCGAGACGGCGAAGGCTCGTCCGCAGGCCCGCACGCTGAAGGCACTGCTCGAGCTGTACGCGGTGGACGAGGATAAGCGCGACGAGCTGACGGTGCTGCTACGCGAAGCCAACCAGCAGGGCTGGCTCCAGACGTTCAGTGGCGAGCTACCCGACCGCTACAGCACCTACATCGGCTTTGAGTCGGAAGCCGCCAAGCTGCTGACCTACGAAGCTCTGATCATCCCTGGTCTGCTCCAGACCGAGGACTACACCCGCGCACTCATCCGCGGCATGATGCCGGACGGCACCGACGAAGAGATAGAGAACCGCGTCGCAGCCCGCATGCAGCGGCAGCAGGTGCTCGAAGGTGGTCAGCTACGCCTGTGGCTCGTCGTCGACGAGGCGGCACTGCGGCGCAGCGTCGGTGATCCGGTGGTGTTGCAGGCGCAGCTCGAGCACATGCAGCAGGTAGCCAAGAAGCCCAACGTGACGTTGCAGGTCTTGCCATTCGAAGCGGGACCGCATCCCGCCTTGCTCGGAGCGTTCGTCATCCTGAAGTTCGGCGAGCTCGGCGCACCTGACATGGTCTACATCGAGAGCGAGGCCGGCGACCTGTTCTTGGACGATGAACCGAGCGTTGAGCGATACGACAACACCTTCGAGCACCTACGGGCCACCGCGCTGAGCGCCACGGCTTCCGTGGAGTTCTTGCGGCGACTGGCCCGGGAAATACCGTGAGAGGAGTGTGCGGGATGAACGAGCCCGACCTGTCCCGCGCATCGTGGCGTACCAGCAGCCATAGCGGCGCGAATGGGAACTGTGTCGAGGTGGCAGTGGTGGAGACGAGCGAAGACGACGGCTGAGATAGCCCAGAGAAATGAGCAGCCCGCGCCGATCAGGCACTGGCGCGAGTCAACCGAGGTGACCTGGACGGCGCGGCCGAACCCGCTGCGTCCGGTCCTGGACGTGCCACCCGACCAGCGAATCGGCATCCTGGCCAGCGTCATGCGCGCACATGAGGCACTGCGGGGCACCGCATACCGGACAGCACTCATCACCCGTGATCTGCAACTGCAGATCGAGTCTTACTGCCCGGCGCCCGCATCGGCAGCCCTGCCCCGCGGACGTTAGGCTCCCAACTCGTGTACCCGGTCACGGTGAGAGGGGACCGCGTCGGCCTGCGGGAGTTCACCGCCGACGACGTCGACGCGGTCCTGGCGATCTATGGCGACCCGGTCGCCACCCGACACCTTAGTTTCGAGCCACGGACCCGCGATCAGGTCGAGGCCACCATCACCGCCGTGACCAACGCCGCCCGCGCAGAGCCACGGACCGAGTACTCCCTCGCCGCGACTCTGCCCTCGACCGGTGAAGTGATCGGATTCGCTCGCCTAGCCATCGATACCCAGCACGCCGGTCAGAACAGCGCCCAGATCGGCTTCGCGCTCCGCCCAGATACCTGGGGCCGAGGATTGGGCGCCCAGACCGTCGAGCTGCTGCTCACACTCGGGTTCGGGCACCTCGGTCTACACCGAATCTGGGGCGCGCGCTCCCCCGACAACACCACCTCCGACCACCTCATGCGCAAACTCGGCATGATCATCGAAGGCCGTATCCGCCACCACCTCCTCATCCGCGGAGCATGGCGGGACTCCATCGTCCACTCGATCCTCGAAGACGAATGGCGGGCCACCATCCAAACCTGAGCGGCCCCGACCTCTCAAGTGGAACTGATCACGGCCGATGCGCCGGCGGAAACGCCGTGCCTTGAAGTCAGGAGCTCAGGCCGGTCACGGCGAGGACGAGCGCGACGATCGTGCCGATGGCGGCGAGGGCGAGGAGGTTGCGGTCGTTCTCCGCCAGCTTGGCGCGGACGCTCGGGGAGTAGACGACGACGCCCGTGTCGCGGTTCGGGTCGGGCGCGGACTCCCGCTTGAAAGGGTTCGGCAGCCGGACCGCGCCCCACAGGGCGTCGTTCTTCACCTGCTGGTGCGCGGCGGAGCACGCGAACAGGCGCCCCCGGATCGGCTCGTGGCAGGCGAACCCCTGCCGGGTCATCACCCGGCACACCGTCGGCACGAGCGAGAACTCATACAGGCACCAGCACAGCAGCGCGATGAGCGCCAGCCGCCACGACGTCAGCAGCACGGCGGCCACCAGCAGCACGCCGATCCCGATCCACCAGACGTAGCCGGGTTCGCGAACCCGCCGCCGCCGTCGCCCCATGTGCTCTTTCCTCGTCGAGGTCTCTTCCGACGGAGAAAACCCTGCCATGCGCGCCGCCCATCATGATCCGGTTCTCGGCGATTTACGGACTTATCGGCGTCGAAGATCGATTTTGGCGTTGGCTCCGGTGTCCGGGGAAACGACGACCTCCTGCGCGGCCGCGACCCCTCCGGCCAGCAGCGGCTCGTCGACCGGGATGTTGCGTTTGATCAGACCGAGGGCGATCGGGCCCAGCTCGTAGTGCCGGGCCGCGGAGCCGACGAAGCCGACCGTACGGCCGCCGGCCTCGATCGGCTCGCCGTGCGCCGGCAGCCGGTCGACGCTCCCGTCGAGGTGCAGGAACACCAGCCGCCGGGGCGGGCGGCCGAGGTTGTGCACCCGGGCGACCGTCTCCTGGCCGCGGTAGCAGCCCTTGTCGAGGTGGACCGCCACGTCGATCCATCCGACCTCGTGCGGGATCGTCCGGTGGTCGGTGTCCAGCCCGAACCGGGGCCGGTGCGCGGCGATCCGCAGCGCTTCGTACGCCCACAGGCCCGCCGGCCGCGCGTGCCAGTCGCGCTCCAGCTCCTTGCGGGGCACGATCAGGCCGTCCGTCGTCACCAGGGCGTCCGCGGGCGGCTCGGCCCCGCTGAGCGTGACGACGGCGTACGCGTCGGACTCGTCGGTGACCTCGGCGTCCAGCGTGAACTGCATCATGTCGAGGAAGCGCGCCAGCTCCGGCGCCGTGCCCGGCTCGACGTGCGCCCAGACCGCCTCGCCGTCGTCGACCAGGGCGAGGTGGTGCTCCACGTGACCGTGCGGGCTGAGCAGCAGGGCCTCGGTCGGCGTGCGCGGCGGCAGCGCCTCGAGGTGCTGGCTGGTCAGGCTGTGCAGGAGGCGAAGGCGGTCCGCCCCGCCGATCCGTACGACGCCGCGGTTGCTCCGGTCGACGATCGCCGCCCCCGACGCGAGGGCGCGCTGCTCGGCGAACGGCTCGCCATAGTGCGCGGCGACGCCCTCGTCCGGCGGGTCGGCCGGTACGGCCCCGGGCGTGCTCAACAGCGGGCTGTCCATGACCGTAAGACTACGTCTTCCGGCAGTCGCGGCAGCGGCCGTAGACCGTGAGGTGCTGCACGTCGGTCTCGAAGCCGTACTCCCGCTCCAGGACGTCGACCAGTCCGTTCGCGACGGTCGGGGTGACGTCGTAGACCTCGCCGCACCCCCGGCAGACCAGGTGGACGTGGTCCGCCTCGGTGGCCAGGTGGTAGGTCGGCGGCTTGTGCCCCAGGTGGGTGTGCTTGACCAGCCCGAGCTGCTCGAGCAGCTCCAGGGTCCGGTAGATCGTGGAGATGTTGACGCCGCGCGCGGTCCGCTGCACCTCGGTGCAGATCTCCTCGGGGGTGCCGTGACGCAACGCGGTGACCGCCTCCAGCACGAGCTGGCGCTGCGGGGTCACGCGATAGCCCCGCGCTCTCAGCTCCTCGTGCCATGGTTCCGCCACGACGCCGAGTTTATGTCCCCCGGCCGCCTTCCCGCCGGGCCTCACGACCGACCGGCGAGGCGAAACCTCCGGAAAATCCACTTGCCATCGGCTCGGCGGGAACCTAATCTGCGGGCTAAGCGGGAAAGGAGGTGGTCCGAAACTTATGCATAGTACGAGGACTCGTGAGGTGGCTGTCCGTTAGCCGCTGTCCCCCCTCAGCCTCGCCCCGACGCGGGTGAGGCGACCGGCCGAGGACGCGGCCGGCGAATATCAGGCAGACACCCGACCCCCGGGCCGGTCGACCCAGTCCTGTCGACCCCTGCGCGAGCAGGAGCAGCCCGGGGGTCGTCCTTTTCTCCGGACGACCCGACCGCAGAGCCTCCAGTGCCCTAGGTCGCTCCCGGGAGCCGGGTCCGGTTCTCCCGGCGGCCCCCGGCGGACTCTCCGGAACGATCCCGCGGCAGGACGGCTCCGGCCCGGCTCCTCGTGAGGCTCAGGACACGCGCTTGAGCTGGGCCGACAGGTGCGACTGCAGGCCCTGCCCCTCCGCCGCCATGTCGTACGCGTAGCCGAGATCCTCGCCGATCAGCCCGTACAGCCGCTTGCCGGCGGTGTACTCCTTCGCGGTCTCGGTGCGCGCCACGACGTCCGTGGCCAGCTCGACCCGGTTGAACGCCGCCTGGCCGACGTAGATCTCGGCGATGCCCGTCGGGTGCGCCAGGACCAGCTCGACCTTCCCGCCCGGGTGCGCGCGCCAGTAACCGCTCTCGCGGGCAAGGGGAGCCGCGAGGTTGCCTTCCTCGTCCAACCGCCAGGTACGGCTCGTGTAGATGAGGTACGGCTTGCCGATGTGGCTGAAGGAGATCTCCTGTCCGAAACGGAAGCTCTCGATCGTCGGATAGCCGCCGACCCCGGCCCCCTCCCAGTCTCCGAGGAGGAACGCCAGCGGTTCGAGGTCGGGATGCAGCTCAGGTTCCATGTTCGGCCAGCGTAGTGGCCTCCGCCCGGAGCGACGACACCGCGCGGAATGCAGGATGATGCCCGGAATGATCCCTCGGAGGTAACGGCGTGCTCTACCCCTCGATCCTTGTTCTCCTCGGCGTCGTGGCCCTCATCTGGGCGTACTTCCAGCAGCGCAAGCGTGACGCGATGCTCGCGACGCCGACCCGTACCTGCGCCGAGATCGCCGAGTACGACCAGCCCGTCACCTGCGAGGTCAAGGGCACGGCCGGGCCGGGGCCGCAGGGGCCGGTCAAGGCGCCGTTCTCGGGGCAGCCGTGCGTCTGGCATCGCACCAAGGTGACGGTCCGCTACGAACACCATGAGCGGCGCGACGGCAGGACCGTGACGACGACGCGCGAACGGACCGTGCACGATCAGACGTACGGAGCGCCGTTCAGCGTCCGCGACACGACCGGGGAGATCATCGTGATCCACGGAGGCCGGTCGGTCGACCATGTCACGAAGTCCCTGTCGCACTTCGAACGTGCGGGCACCGACGTCGACCTGTTCGGGCTGCGCCTGCGGGTCAACCTCAGCAACGTCAAGGGCCACCAGTACGAGGAGTGGCTCATCCCCGCCGGCCAGCCGATGTACGTTCTGGGCGGAGCGGCGGCGGAGAACGGGCGGCTCGTCATGCGCGAGCCCGCCGAGGGGCCGTTCCTCATCTCGACGCGGTCGGAGGAGGCGTTGTCGGCGGCACTGCGAATCCGCTTCCTCACCGGTTACATTCTCGGCGGGGCGGTCATCGTCGGCGGCCTGATCTGGCTTGTGGTGGACTTGATCAACGGGTGAACCGTTCGTTCCCGCACCACGTCTGATGGTTCCGCGTTCGAGGAGGACGGTTGTACGCGCTCATGACACTGATCACAGCCGGAGTCGAGGCGGGCGCCGACGCGATGGCCAAGACGATCGGGAAGGCGCGCCGCCGGCGGGCCATGGACGCCGCCGAACCTCTCACCGACAACCTCCCCGGCGCGCCCCGCGAGGTCAGCGGGCGCGCGGTCGCCGGCCCGGCCGGACCGGTGACGGCGCCGCTGTCGGGGCGGCCCTGCGTCTGGTACTCCATCACCGTCTCCGAGCGCTACTGGGCCTGGCGGCCCGGCCCCCTCGGCCCGACCAAGGTCATCCGCCACTCGACGACGGCCGAGCTGATCAGCGGGCCGCTGCACGTCACCGGAGAGACCGCCGCCGTACGCGTCGACGCGCGCGGCGCGGACCTGGAGCTCGGCGAGCCGGCGTTCGCGGAGTTCGAGGACTCGCCGCGCGGTCCGCTGGCCGCGCGCCTCGCGGCGCTGCTGGGCGCGCCTCCCCGCCCGCGGCACCGCGACCGGACGATCGGCTTCCTCGTGGAGGAACGCGTCGTCGTGGCCGGTGAGACGCTTCGGGTCGTGGGGGCCGCTCGTACCGAATTGGGAGACCTTGTTCTTGGTAAGAGCGGGCTGCGGCCACTGATCATCTCGCGGAGCGTGCCGGTTTCCGGCCCGGGCGACTAGTCTGCCGGATATGGCACGATCACTCGTCATCAAGGTGACGGCGGGCGCCGACGCGCCCGAGCGCTGCAACCAGGCGTTCACAGTCGCCGCGGCCGCCGTCGCCAGCGGCGTCACCGTATCCCTCTGGCTGACCGGCGAATCATCCTGGTTCGCGCTGCCGGGCCGGGCCAAGGAGTTCGAACTGCCGCACGCGACCCCGTTGGAGGACCTGCTCGGGATCGTGCTGTCGGCCGGCAGGGTCACGGTCTGCACGCAGTGCGCGGCGCGTCGGGACATCACCGACGACGAGGTGCTGCCCGGCATCCGCATCGCGGGCGCGCCGACCTTCGTCGAAGAGATCATGACCGAAGGCGCCCAGGCCCTCGTCTACTGACCCCGGACGGCCCCGGCCCACGTGCGTAGCGGCACGCGTCAGTGCGCCGGAGGCAGGCGTCAGTGCGCCGCAGAGGCGGGTGTCAGTGCGCCGCAGAGGCGGGTGTCAGTGCGCCGCAGAGGCGGGTGTCAGTGCGCCGCGCGCAGGCCCGACAGGTCGCGGGCGGTCACGCTGTTGCGGTCCGCGACGGACGGACCGAACGAGAACTGCGGCCACAGCCCGTCGATCTCCTGCCGGCTGCGTTCGCTCCACTCCCTGGCGAGGTCGTCACGGGTCTTGTAGAAGTTCAGGGCGAACCCGCCGCTGTGCACGCGCAGCAGGTTGAAGCCACCGGGGTACTCCTTGGTCGCGCCCACCTCCTGCTGGGTCACGTGCCGGCTTCCCGGCAGCACCGTCCGCTTGTTCCGGTGCGTGTGGCCCGCGTGGTGCAGGAACACCCCGGGCGTCCGGTCGTACGCCGCCATGATCGCGACCGTCTGCCCGACGTTCAGCGAGGTGCCGCCACTGACCGCGAGCGGGTCGTCGAGGGACAGCAGCGGGTGGTGGCCGAACACGAGCGTGGGCTGGTCCTTGTGCGCCTTCAGCTCCGCCTCGAACCAGGCGAACTGCTCCTGGGACAGGCCGCCCGCGTCTCCGCCGTTGCCCGGCTTGTCGTAGGTGTCGAGCCCGATGACGCGCAGGCCGGCCAGCTCGTCGCTGAAGTACGTCGGCCCGTCGGAGAACACGTCGCGGAAACAGTCGTGCCCCTGCCACCGACCGACCTGGCAGGCGGCGTACGCGGAGCCGTCGTGCGCGCGGTCGTGGTTGCCGCGGGCGACGAGGTAGTCGCGGCGGTAGGTGCCGAAGCCGTCGAGGATCCGCTTGGCCTCGTCGAGGTCGCCGGGCACCGCCTCGGAGGAGACGTCACCGGCCGCGAGGAGGTACGTCGCGCCGCGCCGCCGCGCGTCCCGCACCATCGCCTCCGCCATGATCTTCGGGTACGGCGGTCGCCCCGGCACCTGCGAGATGCCCTTGAACGGCAGGCCGCCGACCAGCCCCGCGACGGTCTCGCCCAGGTGCAGGTCGTTGCAGAGCGCGATGGCGAACAGGAACCGTCCGGGCGGCGGCTGCGGCGTCGTGAAGGAGAAGGTGTCGCCCCCCAGCGGCGTGCCGGCGGCTCCGGCCACCGAGGTCTGCGACGCCGTCCGCCCGCGCGAGCGCGCCTGGTAGTAGTACGTCCGGCCGGGCTCCAGGCCGGTCACCTCGACGTAGTGGTACGGCGTCTGGCCGGTCTCGCCGACCACGCGGGTCAGCCGTCCGGGCCGCGTGCCGATCCTGACCTCGCCGTCGGCCGCGGCGGGCCGCATCCGCCCGAGCCCGTCGTCGGTTCCGGCGACGCCGGTGTACCACGTGAAGATGGCGCTGGTCTCGGTGAGGGTGACGAGTTCGAGGTTGACCGGCCGTACGTCGGACGCGCGCGCCCGTGTCTCACCGATCATGGAGGTGAGCGCGAACCCGGAGATGATCGCGCTCAGGCGGAACAGGTCCCGACGGCCGGGCCGACAGCAGAACATGGGCCGGACGCTAGGCCGCCGCGAAGCGCGGGTCCATAGCGGCACAGCGACAACACCAGAGTCAGGCCACACCCGGCCATCACGGTCGACGTCGGTGGGGGCCCTGGTCTCGCGAGCGATCCGCTCGCGAGACCAGGGTTTTCCCCATGCTGTGGACAAGGTGACGCCCAGCCTTTATCGAGGCTGGCTCTCCCCGCCCGGGGTGACCCACTCGACGAGTTGCACGATCACCCCGTTCGGGTCGGTGACCTGGAACAGCCGCTCTCCCCACGGCTCTTCGCGCAGCGGCATCGTGATCGTGACCCCCTCCGCGCGCAAGCGGGCCTCTTCGGCGGCCAGGTCGGTGACCACGAGCGCGATGATGAGCCCGGCCGCGTGCTGGTCCCGGAAGCCCTCCGGAAGCACCTCGATCCCCCGCCGCAGGAAGACCACGTCCATCGCATCGTCGTCGCGGTGCAACGAGACGAACCCTTCGGCGGACATCACCTCCTCGTACCCGAAGTGCGTGGTCAGAAAGGCGGCGGACGCCGCGACGTCATCGACGGTCAGCGAGACCGCTGACGCGGTGACCTGCAATGGACTCCCCTTTCACAGTTACTCCGTACATCGTACGACGTACAGCGTACTGAATAAGTTCCCATCGTCACCGCGATCGGCGGCAGACACCCCGATGCCGGAGCGCGGGCCGCCGTCCCGCCTGCTCGGCGACGGGATGGGGCCGGTCGCAGCGGATCACCGGCACAGCCCGCGCCCGCGGCGGATCACCGACAGGCGCCCCACAGCCCCGCGCCAGCGCGGCGCGCCGCGGCCTCCGCCGCGCCCAGCACCGCGGCGTAGCGGGTGTTGGGCGAAATGACCAGCGCGCGAGCAAATCCACTCCGCACCAGCTCCGCGGCGACGAGACGACCCCTGCTCGTCCACAGGTGAAGGAGCCGCCGGCCGAAGCGGTCGTACGGCTCGCGGTCGGACACGACGCGCATCTCGGCGCCGACCGGGGCCAGCCGACGGAGCGCACGGGACGCCTCGACGCCGAAACAGTCATGGCGCGCCCAGGTCTCCGGCGCATCCACCCCGATGAGCCGGACCCGCCGACTCCGGCCCCCGATCCGCAGCACGAGCGTGTCCCCATCGACGACGCGCAGCACACGCGCGGCCCCCGCCCCGGACGGCGGCCCGGGCCCGACTGCGCCCGACTCCGCCGGCCCCCCGACGCCACTCCCCGCACGCGGCGGCGCGGGCCGGGCTCCACCCGCCCTCGGATCACCCTCCGGCCACCACCCGGCGGTCCGCCGGTGAGGTGGCGACCCGCGCCCGGCTCCACCCACCTCCACGACCCCCTTCGACAACCGCCCGGCGGTCCGTCCCGCAGGC
Source organism: Actinoallomurus sp. NPDC052274 (assembly GCF_040679475.1). Taxonomy (NCBI): domain Bacteria; kingdom Bacillati; phylum Actinomycetota; class Actinomycetes; order Streptosporangiales; family Thermomonosporaceae; genus Actinoallomurus; species Actinoallomurus sp. NPDC052274. Next base: position 237,248 of record NZ_JBFAUT010000004.1, on the reverse strand, counting down.
GGTGGCCCGGCATGGGTTCCACTCACCCCCATCGCGTCCTCCAGAAGCCACGCCATGGTCCGCCCCGGGCCTGTCGCGAGGACCGCGCAAAGCGCCGCGAGCGTCCCCGCTCCAACGAGAGCCCATCTCCCCATGACGAGAAGTGTCCGACAGGACACCGACAGTCGCCGTCCGCCGATTGCGGCGACCGCTGGTCACGGCGGTGTCGAACGGCCAGCGTGGCTACCGAAGCACTCGGCAAACGGCGATGAAACAGCCCGTTCGCCCCGCTTCCCCGCCCCAAGCCGGAGCCCTTCACCGAGCATCCGGCACGCCTCCCCCGCCGCCGAGGACCGATCGCGAGGACCGCCGCGTGGAGGCGACAGAACAGACGGCCAGCAAAGCCGCCGAAGTGCCCGGCAAACACCGCCGGAATGGCCCATTCGCCCCCTTCGCCCTTTCGCCACCCCGAGCTGGAGCCCGTCACCGAGCACTCGGCACGCCTCCCTCCGCAGCCGCCGGATCGCTCGGCAAACGCCGGTGGATTGGCTCGTTCGCACCACTTCATCCACCCCGAGTCGGGGTCCTTACCGAGCGTCCGGCACACCTCACCTACAGCCGCCGGGATCGGCAGGCGAAGCCCCCAATGCGGCCAGCGAGGCCGGCCGACGAGCCCGGGGACCAACGGAGGGAGCCGCCATGCGGTGCGACGCCGGACGGCCAACGAAGGCGGCCGAACCGCTCGGCAAACACCAGTCGAACGACCCTTTCGTCCCGCTTCGAGACCTCTAGCGAGGGCCCTTCACCGCACCTTCCGTACGGCCGCCCCCGCCGCCAGAGACCAACCGCGCGGACCACCCTGCGGAGCAGCCGAACCGCTCGGCAAAGGCCCGTGAAATGGCCCGTTCGCCCTGCTACGCCGCTCCGAGCCAGGGGCCTTCACCGCGTTCGGCACGCCTCACCCGCAGCCGCCGGGTCGGCGGGCTAGACCGCCGCCCGTAACCGCCGGATGCGGCCGGAAACCGACGGAGAGAACCGCCGTGCGGCGACGACAGTGGCGACAGCGGGACGGCCATCGAAGGCTCGTGAACCGCCCGGCAAAGACCAGTCGGATGGCCCTTTCGTCCCGCTTCGGGACCTATAGCCGGGGTCCTTCACCGAACCTCCCGTACGACCGCCCCCGCCGCCAGAGACCGATCGCGCGGACCACCGCGCGGAGCGGCCGAACCGCTCGGCAAAGGCTCACGGAATGGGCTGTTCGCCCTGCTACGCCGCCTAGAGCCGGGGTCCTTCACCGAGCATTCGGCACGCCTCGCCCGCCGTCGGGGACCAGTCGCGAGGACCACCATGTAGAGGCGACAGCGCGGACGGCCAGCAGGCCGCCCGCCCGGTAAAGCCCCATGGGATGGCCTGTTCGCCCCACTTCGCAACCTAGAGCCGGGGCCCTCCCCCCGAGCGTTCGGCGCGCCTCGCCCGCAGCAACCAAGGATCGGTCGCGAAGACCACCGGAGGTGACAGTGCGGACGACCTGCGGAACCGCCCGACCGCTCGGCAAAGGTCCGTGAAATGGCCCGGTCGCACCGCTTCGCCACCCCGAGCCGGAGCCCTTCACCGAGCGTTCGGCACGCCTCGCCCGCAGTCACCTTGTCGGTAGGCGAGGCCCCCGCCCGGAGCCGTCAGAGGCGGCCGGCCAGGCCAGTCGACGCGACTGGAAACCGGCGGAGAGAACCGCCGTGCGGCGACGACGGCGGCGGCGGCCAACGAAGGCGGGCGAACCGCTCGGCAAACGCCGGTGGAATGGCTCGTTCGCACCACTTCACCGTCCCAAGCCGGGGTCCTTTTCCGAGCGGTCGGTACGCCTCGCGCGCAGTCGGGGAGGGATGGGTGGGCGGGGCCGCCGGGACTGGTGAGCGAGGCCGCCGGGACTGGTGAGCAAGGGCGCCGGGACTGGTGAGCGGGGCCGTCGGGGCGGGTGGGTGGGGCCGTCGCGCGGGGCGGCGGGGCCGGTGGGGGCCGGGGCCGGGCTGGCGGGCGGGAGTTCGCGAGGCGGGTCAGGGGGTGGGGAAGGGTGGGGTGCCGTCGGAGTCGGCGGAGCCGGCGATGAGGGTGTCCGGCCAGGACAGGACGTGGGGCAGCCAGGCGGCCCGCATCACCTCCGCGACGTGCCGCAGCCGGTCGTCGGCGTCGACGCCGATCGCGACCACCGCGAGGTCGCGGTCGAACTCGGCGTGGTCGTCGCCGCCGAGGATCGCCGTCCGGGCGATCGGCCGGTTCGCGTCCAGGGCCATCGAGAGGGGGTGCCGGCGCAGCGCGCGGACCCGGTGGCCGAACAGCGGCTCCGCGGGCTGCCGCAATCCCGGCAACTCGTAGTCCAGCGGTGGGGCGGGCGCGTATTTGTCCGGCACGCCCTGGCCGGGCGGGAACAGCCGGTCCATCTCGTGCAGCCAGCGTAGTTGCGGGATCACCCATTCGGCGCCGGGCCGGACGCCCGCCAGGCCCGCGTCACCGCCGAGCAGCCGGTCCGCGGCCCCCGCGACGGTGGCGGTGAGCTTCTCCGGCGCGTACGCGGTGCGCAGCGCCGCCGAGCGGCGGCCGACGGCGCGGTCCAGGACGGTCGCGAGCGTGCACTCGCGCAGGCGCGCGGGCCGTGCCGCCCACTCGATGCGGAGGTCGGCCGGTACGGCGGGCGTCGGGCGGTCGGCCACGTGCGCCAGGACCAGCGCGTCCGCCCAGACCCGGAGCCACGCCCACGCGGTGGCCGACGCGAGCAGGTCCGCCTCCCGCAGCTCGTACAGCGAACAGGCCCGGCCGTCGCGGCACGCGCCGCCGCAGGCGGCGGACCGGCGGCCGGCGACCGGTGGGACGGGGCCGGGCAGCACGCGCTCCCGGTCCTGCCCGAGCGGGACGCGGAGCCGTACGGGCCGGTCCATGCCGTCCGCGAAGGCGGCGGCGACGCCGGGCGGCAGCGACACGACCTCGCGGGACTGGTGGTCGTCGAGGTTCATGGCGGCGCCGACGAGGCGGCGGTCGTCGTGGGCGGGCAGCCGGTGGACGACCTTGAGCGCGGTGTTCTTGACGACGTCGGGGACCAGTTTCGTGGGGATCTGCTCGGCCACGACGATGCCCTCGCCGTACGCGCGGATCTCGGCGAGCATCCCGGCGAACAGCTCGACGGCGTGCGCGCCGGCGCTGTTCTCGCCGCGGTTGCGCAGCAGGCGGTGCGCCTCCTCGATGACGATCACGTGTCCGAGGCCGCTCGGCGTCCGCCCGCTGCGGGCACGCAGCCGCAGGTGCTCGACGATCCGGATGATCAGCGTGCCCATGAGGAAGGCTTTGTCCTCGTCGTTGGCGACGTCCTCGATGGCGAGGACGGTGTTGCGGCTCAGCAGCCCTTCGATGTCGGCGGGGTGGCCGCCCTGGAAGAACCGGCCCGCCGAGCCGATGCGCAGCGACCGGAGCCGTACGTCGACGAAGCCCCGCACGTCGGCCATCAGCTCCTTGCCGTAGCCGACGTCGCCGATCACGTCGAGGGCGGCGTCCTGCAGTTGCTCCAGGGTCGGGATGCCCGGCTCGATCGGTGAGCCGGGGCGGCCCCGGCCGGTGACGACGTCCCAGCCGTTCGCCTCGTACACGCGCTGCAGCGCCTGCGACATGATCTGCGGGAACGGCTCCTCGGCGTCGAACGCCGCCTGGAACAGCGCGCGGACCATGTCGATGTGCGCCTGCACCGGGTATCCGGGCTCGGGCGCGAGCGGGTTCACCGACAGGGGCACCGCGGCCGGGTCCGACGGGTTGATCACGGTGACCGGCGCGCCGACGCGGCCGGACATCGCGGCGTACTCGGACTTGGCCGGTTCGATGGCCAGCCACGGGATGCCGCTTCGGGTGAGCTGTTCGAGCAGGTGCCGGACGGTCTGCGACTTGCCCGATCCGGTGGACCCGGTGACGAAGACGTGGCGGTTGATCGTCTGCAGCGGCACCGTGAAGGTCCCGACCCCGCGGTCCTGGCCGTCGAGGATCGTGCCGAGCGCGACCCCGGCCCCGTCGGTCGCCGGCTCGCCGCCGACCTCGGAGGTCACGTCGAAGTAGCCGGCGTCGAGCACCCGCAGACCCGGCACCTCGCGGCGCGGCAGCCCGGCCAGCGCGGAGAGGGCGCCCGCGGTCGCGACGAACGGCGACCGCAGGTCCCGGTCCTGCGTGTCGACGTGCACCGCCTCGTGGAAGCGCACGGGGCGCTCGCCGGAGCGGAGGCGGTACGGGTGGTGGCTCATCTCCACCGAACCGACGAGCACCGGGGCGATCTGTTCCAGCGCCTCCGCCGACTCCGCGCCCGCGAGGACCCGGACGTTCCACAGGCCGCCCTCCTGGAAGGCGTCGAGCTCGGCCATCCGCCGCTCGAGGCGCTCGATGGCGAGCCCGTCGTCGCCCCGGCGCCGCATCTGCAGCTCGTACTGCAGGTCGGTGACCTGGTCGCGGAGCACCTGCTCACCGCACTGCTCGGCGATGACGAGCCAGCCGAACGGCCGGTCCATGAGCGTCACGAGCGTCGACTCGAACAGGCTCGGCCCGGCGTCCGCCCGCGACGATGCCAACGGCGGCGCCAGCCGCGCCGGGCAACGACTCCAGGTCATCGCCGCGGCGTCGTCCAGCCAGTCGTCACCGATCGGGACGCCGCGGGCGCCGTGCGGGAACAGCAGCCCCTGCTGCCGGTCGTGCGTGAGGTGCAGCGGCCCGGCGTTGGTGATGAGCTGCAACGGCGCCCCGCCGCCCCGCGACATCCAGCCGACCACGAACGGCCGCCGGCTCTGCGCCGCGGACAGGACGGCCGGCAGCACGGTCACGAAGTCCCACTCCGCCGACGCGGTGTGCGCGGGCGACAGGATCGCCTGAATGCGGTACCACGGCCCCTGGAGTCCCCCTGTCACACCTGCCACACCGGAAGGATTACAGGGCCGGGCCCGCCATGCCAGCGGTGGTGAAGTACCGCCGCGGGTTGTCGATCAGCATCTGGTCGAGCTGCATGTCGGAGACGCCCAGCTCGACCAGCGCGGGCAGGACGTCATCGCTGATGTGCTCGTAGTTCCAGTTGGGCATGGCGGCGGACCGTACCTGGTCCTGGTTGCCGCCCAGCCAGTCGATGAAGCAGCTCGCGTCGTGGCTGAGCACCATGCGGTCGGCGTAGCCACGCCCGCACAGGGCCGCGATCGTACGGACGCGGTCCGGCGTGGGGTTGTAGATGTCCAGCCCGAACCGGTCCATCCCGAGGATCGCCCCGCTGTCGGCCAGTTCCATGAGGTAGTCGAGGTCGTTGCTGTCCCCCGCGTGCCCGATGACCACCTTGGACAGGTCGACCCCCTCCTTGCGGAACAGGGCCAGGGCCAGTCGACCCGTCTGGGCCGGGCCCGAGGTGTGCACGGTGATCGGCGCGCCCGTCTCGCAGTGGGTGCGCGCGACGGCGCGGGCGATCCGCTCGACGCCCGGCGTGAGGCCCTTGGCCTCGATCGCGCATTTGAGGAACGCCGCCTTGACGCCGGTGTCCCCGATGCCCTCGACGATGTCGCGGGTGAAGTCCTCGACCATCGGCTCCGGCATGTCGACCAGCAGCCCCGGTCCCCGGTTCTCGTACTGGAAGGGCAGCGCGTCGTAGGAGTACAGCCCGGTCGCGGCGATGATGTTCAGTTCCGGCACCTGCTCGGCGATCCGCTGGATGCGCGGGATGTAACGGCCGAGGCCCCATACCGTCGGATCGACGATCGTGGTGATTCCCTTGGCCACCATGGCGCGGAGCTTGGCGACCGCGTCGTGGACGCGTTCCTCCTCGTCCCACCACGCACCGGCACCGTAGTTCTGCACGTACTCGGGGGACAGGACGAAGACGTGCTCGTGCATCAGCGTTCGCCCGAGCTCGGCGACGTCGACGGCACCACGAACGGTCTCGACAGTGGACAATGAACGGCCCTTCCTCAGTACATACCAACCGGTCGGTAGGGAACCTAGGCCCGATACCGGATCGGCGTCAATGATCACTTTACGGAGCGTCGGGTCGCCCCTCTTCAGGGCGGGTCACCGGTTCCGCCTCCCGGCCGCCACGGGACGCCAGGAGGTCGTCGGAGCCGAGTGCCGGCGGGTTCTCGATGCCGGCGGGCCGGCGGATCAGTCCGGGGTGTCGGTGGTCGAGTTCGGCGGCGGCGTCCTCGGTGAGCCTGATGTGCAGCGCGTCGCCGACGTCGACGAGCAGGTCCCGGGCGCCCTCCCGATGGAACACCAGCACGACGTCGGCGGAGTACATGACGTTCTGGTCGGTGACCTCGATGTTGCGTTCCCGGATGTTGGAGCTGTCCGCCTCGCCCGCGACGGCCGACCCGCTGCCGCGACCGTGCGAGGCCATGCCGCCGTGGCCTCCAGAGGAACCGACCGACCCACCGCCCCGCAGGCCGGCGTCCGTCGCCGTCGTCACGCCGTCCCGCCGCGTCGTCGCGGTCTGGCTGTACTCCCGCCGCTTGAGCAGTGCCTGGGCGTCCTCTCTCAGGCCGACGACGTTCATGCCCACGGTGACGGTCTCTCCCGGCCGCAGCCCGGCGACCTCGTACGTGTGGTCGAGCAGCGACGTGACCTCCGACATCAGCGTCGCCGGATCGGTCTGCCGCCAGAGGGCCATGCCCTGCGGCCGGCTCAGTTCGAACCCGGTGGGGCGTTCGGTCCGCGCGGGGACCGGACCGCGGCGCTCCGGCGGCAGCGCGGCGAGCGGCGCGTACTCGTGGACCACCTCGGCGCCCGGGAAGGAGATACGGCCGACCATGCCGCCGAGAGTGCGGTTGACCTCGGTGGGCGGCGTGTGGTCCGACCACCGGGGGAACCGGCCGGTGACCGGCTCCCAGCCCGGCACGTGGGCGCCCACGCCGGCGACCGTAGTGAGGTGGTGCGGGACGACCAGCCGGACGCCACCCCCGACCGTGGCGGTCTCGGTCTCCACCGAGAGGTGGCGGTCGAAGTACCGTGCGGCGACGTCGTTGCCGGTCAGGCGCGTCAGCGCGTCCGCGCCGCGTCGGATGGCGTTGACGCCGTGTTCGAGGCCGTGCGGCGGCTCCTTGGACTCGACGACCTCGATCTCGTACCGGAGTCCGTGCGTGAACTCCTGCGAACCCTCCCGGGTCTGACGCCGGTCGATGTCCTTCACGCCGACCCCGTCGCTGTGCCCGGTCTCGGACCGATGGATCCGCCCGCCGCCGAACTGGCCGCCGCCGGTGGCGCCCGTGCCGTGGCCGTGCCGGCCGCCGGCGGAACCGCGTTCGCCACGGCCCTGGCCGTGCTCGCCGCCGGACTGACCGCGTTCGCCACCGCCCTGGCCGTGCTCGCCACCGCCCTGGCCGTGCTCGCCGCCGGGCTGACCGTGCTCGCCGCCGCCCTGGCCGTGCTCGCCGCCACCGCTCGCGCCCTCGGCGGTGCCCCGCACGAGAGCCTTCCAGCCCCGGCCGAAGCCGCGCTCCCGGACCGCCTCGGAACCGCCGAGACCCTGGACGCGGGCCATGTGGCTGACGTCCGGACGCTCGGCCGTGTGCGCCCCGCCCTCCAGCACCGCGCGGACGCGCACGCCCACGTGCCGGGTGAAGCCGTACGCCGACTCGACCGGGTACCACTGGACGACGCCCCTGCGCAGGGACGCCATGTTCGCGGCCAGGGCCGGCTCGCCGAACGCCGCCCGGAGCAGCTCCCGCGCCACGGCGTCGCCCTCGGGCAGGAGCCCCCGGCCCTCGAGCATGCCCTCGACCTTCGGCAGCACGTCCCGGCCGTCGAAGCGCTCGACGTGCGCGGAGGTGATGGCGAGGTCGGGCCGGTACGTCCGCGGCTCGCTCACCGGCCGGGCGACGACGGGCTCGCCGTCGTGTCCGTGGACGTCCGGCGCGGCGAGGTGGTGATCTCGCGCGATCCGGTCCGGCATCATGAACTCCGCGCCGCCGTGCACGCGCAGGTGCGTGGTCGGCGCGTGCCGCCCGGCCGGTACGTCCGGGGTGACCGACAGGTACAGGTCCGAGCCGCTGAAGGAGTGGGTCAGCCCGCCGCTGCTGTACGTGCCCCGGATGACGTCGCTCGCACCGGTGTACTCGCTGGTGCCCCTGCGGCGGTCCACCTCGGCCACCCCGCCGACCTCACCGACGCCCTTGAACTCGGTGTGGGCCGTGGTGACCTTGCCGCGGAACCCTGCCTTCAACTCGCCTTCGACCCGGAGGTCCGTGCTCGTCCCGATCCTCATCCGGGAGTTGGCGGCCCGGTAGTGCTCGATCTCGATGCCCGTACGCGCCACGGCGTGCTCCGGCCGGCCGAACCCCGCCCGCAGGGTCACGCCCCGCGTGGTGCCGTCCGGCTGGGTGACCTGGATCCGCCACCCGTCCCGGGACGTCAGGTCGGCGAGGTGCGCCTCCAGCGACGACGGCCGGGTGGCGTCCAGGATCTCCGGGGGAACCCCCAGGAGGTCGGCCGGCGCCGGTCGGCCGTTCGCCTCCGCCTCGGCCCGCGCGACCTCGAACGGCAGGTCGCGCGCCGCGGCGATGCTCGGGAAGACGGCGGTGGTCTGGCCCGCGAAGTCGATCCGGTCGTCGGGCAGCGCGTCCACCCGTTCGACCCGGCCGACCCTCGCAACCTCCTCCGGCGTGACCTCGGCCGCCGGGCGGTGCTCCTGCGGGACCACGACGCGGGCGGACACGTCGTCTCCGCGCACCGTCCACGACTGGTCGGTGAGCGGCTTCCGGCCGTCGTACACCCGCAGCGCGACCTCGTGCCGCAGCTCCTTGGTGATCTGCGTGACAGGCCCGTCGGTCTCGGTCCGGCGGTACTCGGTGGTGCCGCCCATGAAGCTCACGGTCTTCGACCGGCTGCCGCCGCCGTGCAGCGCGACCTTCGGCGCGTCGAGCCCGAACTCGCCCAGCGCGAACCGTACGTTCCCGGCGACCTCCACGCCGACGCCCGACGACCTGCTCTGCCCGGCGGACGTCCCCGCCCCCGCGACCTTGCGGTCGTTCACCGTCATGTCGAACTCTTCGGCGGACCGGCGTTCGCCCAGCTCGGCCCGGTGCGAGATCTCGATCCGGTGCCTGCCGACCGTGATCCGGTGGGTGCCGCCGTGCAGCAGGTCGGAGAGCGACACGCCCTCCAGGGCCGACCGGCCGAACCGCGCGTCGAGGTCCCGCGCGAGCTGCCGCCGGGCCGGCTCCGACAGGTTCGGCAGTGCCTTGTCGATCGCGTCGCGCAGTCCCCGGACGACCTGCTCGGAGCCGGGAAGAGCGGTCAGCTTGCCCAGCCCGGCCCCGTGCCCCGCCGCGAGATGCGCCGGCTCCGCGGGATGCGGCGCGTGCGGCACCACCGGCGGCGCATGCTCCGGACCGGCGGGCACGACCGATCCGTGGTCCGGCGACCCGGCCGGGGCTCCGGGACCATCGCCGCCCGGGTGAGCCACGCCGGCAGGACCCTCGCCGGTCGGGCGGACCGCTCCGGCAGGACCCTGACCGTCCGGATGGGCGGCAGGGGCGGGACTCTCGCCCGCGCCGAGCTCCGCCGTCTTCACGCCTCCGAGGAGATCCGTCTCGAACCGTGGCGCGTCGGACGCGCGCACGGCCAGCTCCATCGGGACGTCGACGGGGAAGCCGCCGAAGCGGGTCTGGACCTCCATCCGTACGATCGCGTGGTACCGGGCGAGCTCGTCCTTCCGCACCAGGGTGATCTTCGGCAGAGTCGTGTGCGAGTACGACAGGACGTGGTTCTTGCCACCCTGGTAGTTGCCGCCGATCCGCGCGAAGAACTTGGCCGCCGGATTGTCGACGCCGAGCTTCATCCCGGCGGTGACGTTCCACTTGTGGCCGAACTGCCGGGAGTCGTTCGTCGTGGTCAGCAGGCCCTGGTCGTCGCGCAGCACCGCCTGGCGGATCGGCGTGTCGCCGGCGGGCAGGTGTTCGAGACGCAGGACACGTGAGCTGATGGTGGCGTCCGGGGTCGTCAGCTCGCCGTTCAGCAGGTCCCGGCTGCGGTTCAGCAGGATCTGCTGACCGATGTGGCTCGCGAGTTCCCGGTTGACGACCTCCGCGACCTGCTTCGGCGACATGCCCGCCTGCAACGCGCGGCGCTGGAACTCCGTCACCAGCCGGTCGGGCTGGACGGCGGTGACGATCACATCGTGCTTGCGCACCTCGGGCGCCCGGTCCGACGCGACCAGGTGGCGGGGCATCGGCGGCCGGTCGCCCCCGCCGCCGGGCGTACCCTCTCGGTGGAACTGCTCCGGGAAGGGGACGCTCAGGGAGACGCCGTCGACGACTCCGCCGATCCCCGCCTCGCTCCCGTTGACGTGGGCCTCCACCCGCACGGTCCAGTCGAAGAAGTCGTGTTTGAACGCCACCGTCTTGTGACCGGCCATGACCTCGGTCGTGGCGGTGTGCGCCCGTCCCGAGACCTTGCTCACGCCCGGCCCGGGCAGGCTCACGCGTTCCAGGCCGTCGGAGTTGTCCAGCATCTCGACGACGCCGGCGGAGTTGTCGCGGTGCGTGCGTACGGTCTCCTTCGCCCCCGCGCCGGAGCCGCCGAAGGAGACCGTGTACCGCCGGGCGCCTTCGGGCGGCTGCACGTGCGTGTACGCGTCGAGCCTCGGCCTGAGCCACACCACGTGTCCACGGGACTCGAACGCGATGCCGTTCTGCAGAAGGTCGGTCCACCGGTCGAGGTTCGGGTCGCCGAGCAGGTCGCGGACCCGCGCCTCGATCTCGGCGCGGAGCCGCGGCGGGAGGTGGTCGGGAAGGTCCTCGGCCCATCGCCGCGCGGCCTCGTGCGGGTCGGCGGGCAGCCGAGCGCCCTCCACCGCCGTCCCGTCGCCCAGCGCGCCGTAGTCGGTGTACCGAGGCGGGTGGATCTCGGGACGGGGCTCCGGCGCGGGCTCCTCGCCGCTCGTCTCGGTCCGGGGCGCGGTCGGCGTCTCGGTCGAGGGGGCGTTCGTCTCGGCCGGTCCCTGGTGCGTCGGGGGCTCCCCGGCCGGCTCGGGTCCCTTACGGCCTGCGGGACCGGTCCCGTCCGGGTGCTCGGTGCGGCTCGGCGGCGTCTCTGCCGCGCCCGAGCGCGCTTCGGCACGGGAGGGATTCGGCTCATGGGAGGGGTTGAGCAGCCGCTCGATCCGCGACGCCCCGCCCCCGCCGGAGCGGGACGACGGTTCCTCCGCCGTGCCGCGCGGTCGCTCGGGCCTCAGGGCGGTCGCACCGTCCTCGCCCTCGCGGCGGGGTTCGCCGGCCGGGCGGGACCCGGCCGTCCTGCCCGGCGGCTCCGTCGGGGATTTCGCCGTTCCGGTCGACGCCTCGGCCGCCCGGCCCCGCTCGGGCACGGGTCGTCCGGGCTCCGGCGGACGACCGGGCTCCGGCGGACGACCGGGCTCCGGCGGACGACCGGGCTCCGGCGGACGGCCGGGCTCTGGCGGACGGCCGGGCGCGGCGCCGGATCCGCCGTGGGTTCCCGGCGCCGGGCCCTCTTGCCGGGGCGACGTCGGGGCGCCGCCGAGGACGTCGACGATGCTCCGGCGATCGCCGCCCGGTGTGATCGAGCCGCTCGGGCGCGGTGCGCCGGTCGACACGTCGCCCGTCCCGGACGGGAGCACAGGACGGGTGGCCGACGCCCCGGACGGAAGGCCAGACCGGAGGGCCGAAGGCCCGGGAGGAAGGACGGGACGGGTGGTCGAGGCGCCGGGCGGGAGGCCGGCGACCGCCGCGCCGCCGGGCCCGTGCGCCTGTCCGGCGTTCACGGCCCCGTCCCCCGGTGTCATGAAGAGCGTGGGTCGCGTGGCCGGTTCGGGCGCAGGGGAGACGGCCGGCTCGCCGGAATGCCCGGTCCCGGCGGCCGGGGCCGGAAGGTCGGCCCCGCCCTTGTGCCCGCCCATGGCGGCGAGATCGGCGTGGCTCGTGCCCCCGGAGGCCGCGGCGCCGTCGCTCTGGCCGCTCCCGTGCGTCTGGAGGCCGCCATGGGACTGACCGCCGCTGGAGGAGGGGCCACCGTGGGGCCGACCGCCGTCGTAGGGCTGTCCGCCGCCGGAAGACTGGCCGCCGTCGGAAGACTGGCCGCCGTCGGAAGACTGGCCGCCGTCGTATGACCGGCCAGGGGGGTGCGTCCCGCCGCCGTACGACTGGCCGCCCCCGGTCTGAGCGTCGCCCGCGCCGCCGGTGGGCCGGCCGTGGTCGCCGGTGGTGCCGGACACCGGCACGCCGTCGCGCGCGATGACCTCGCCCTTGAGGTGGTAGCCGAGGCCGCTGTCGGAGGTGTGGACGTAGTCGTTCCGGGGGTTGGGAGTGCCGTCGTCGGCGAACGGCGGTGTCGTCCGAGAGCCCGGCCCCTCGCCGCCGGTCCCGCCGGCCGTCGGGTCACCGGGAACGGCTCCGGGGCGGCCGGGGAGACCGAGCCTGCCCGCGAAGTGCCGCCCCGCCTCACTGGCGGCGCCCATCCCGGCCATGCCGAAGCCGAACCCGGCGGCCTGGGCGAGGTCCACGTGGCCGCCCTCGAGAGCCGCCTGCGCCGCGATGTTGCCCGCCGTGCCCGTCGTACCGGCGAACAGGAAGCGGGCCCCGGCGCCCTTGAGTCCCGCGGCGCCCATCCAGTCGGCCAGGGCGGCGGTGAGCCGGGTGTTCCGGGCCGCGACCGCCCCGCCGGCCGCGCCCATCACGCCACCGGCCAGGCCGCCCTCGCCGACCGCCTTGAAGAACTCCCCCTTGTCGAACCCCTTCTGGACGCCCTGCTGGATCCGGGCGTACTGCCCGACGGCGTCCATGCCGCCGGCGTACCACATGCCCTGGGCCACGGCCTTGGCGACGGTCCGCAGGAACGTCTTCAGCACGAAGCCCTCGGCCTCGGTGGTCGCCGTCGCGGCCGCGATGGAGGAGCCGGCGGTGAGCCACGAGATGGCCCAGGCGATCGCCCACGTCGCCGCCAGGAAGACCAGCGACAGCTCGAACTGCTCGCGCGCGGCCCTCTTCTGCCGGATCAGGAAGTCGACGCTGTCGCCCAGCCCCTCGCACACGTCCGCGAGCCACAGCAGACCGCCCTGTTCGCCGCCGCCCCGCACGGCCGCCGCGAACGTGGCGAACTTCTCGACCGTCTTCCCGACGTTGTTGACGCAGACGTTCCGGGCGTGACCGCCGACCTCATCGGCCGCGGTCCGTACCGCTCCGCCGGCGGTGTGGAGCGCGTCCCGCATCGCGGCCAGCGAGTCCAGGTTGCCGTCCGGCCACTGGCACCCGCCGACGAGGATCTCCAGGAAGTACAGGATCTGCTCGAACCCCGACGGCGGTGGATCGGACTCCACGAGCGTGTCGGCCACCGCCGGCAGCCGGTACGGCCGCTCCGCGGCGAGCGCGCCCTTGTCCGCGCCCTGCGGCAGCTTGGCACCGAGCGTGCCGGCCTCTTCGGCGAGCCGGAAGGTCTGGCCCGCCAGGATCAACGAGCCCCCGGTCGCCCGGAGCAGGTTCACCATGTCCGCGAGATCCGCCAGCAGCGCGTCGCGCGACGCGCCGAAGCCGGCCGTCCTGTCGTCCCCGTTGAAGAACGCGCGCCCGATGTCGTCGTTGCCCCAGCAGTCCCCGAGCGCGCCCAGCGCACCGCACAGGACGTCGACGGCCTGTGCGAGGGCGTCGGCCGCCGCGCCGACTCCGTGACCGGAGGCGACCCAGGTGTGCGGAGCGGTGACGTAATCCGCGGTCACCGGTCACTCCCGGGGGGACATCGGGGTTCGAGGAGCGTCCGGCAGGAACGCCGTGACGTCCTCCTCGCCGTCGCGCAGCCGGGCGGCCAGTTCCTCCGGCAGGAACGCCGCGGTCAGGTCCCTCGCCCGGCCGGTCGCCTCCCGCGTCGCCTCGGCGACCAGGCCCAGGACCGTACGGGCCAGTTGCCCCGCGTTCGTCCGCTGCAGCGCCCGTGGCTCGAACCGGAGGTCGCGCAGTTCGCCGTGCGCTCCGACCGTCACGGTCACACCGCCGTCGCGGGTCCGCGCGGTCGCGGTCAGGTCGCGGATGTCATGCTGCAACCGCCGCAGCTTCTCCAGGCGTTCCCGGTAGTTCTCAACGACGTCATGGTCGAACGCCGGCATTTCCCCCGACCTCCAAAACGACCGCTGTCGCGCCACCCCGAAACGGGACGTCCAGGGACTAAATGATCTTTCTGGACGATGTTCTCTCGGTTTCGGGATTCGTCAACCGCGCGGCCTCGCCGGGCCGCGCCGCCACGCCGACGCCTGTGACCTGCGCGGACGTCATCGGCGGCAAGGCGCAGGCAGGCCGTGGTTCCGGCGCGGGGAACGAAGCGTTCACGACGAATTCAGCCGGCTCCCGGCCCTGTCCGGCCGCGTACGCGGGCGCTGGGCGCGTCTCCTGGCCGGCGGGTGACCGACACGGAAAGGGGCGGGCGCCCCGCCGGTCAGCGCTTCTTCTTCCGGAAGTCGAGGCGCTCCGGCGGCGGCCCGAGGTTGGGCGTGGGGCGGGGGACGTCCTGCGGCAGGTCGGGCTTCGCGTGACGGGCCCGGGACGGGTCCGTGGCCTCCTCGAACTCCTGGATGTTCGCGGTCGGCAGCGTCATGATGCCGGGATTCGCGTCGACCAGGAGGATCCGCCGACCGGTCGACTCCGCGTGCGTGAAGATCATCGCGGTGGGCGGCAACTGCTGCAGCTCCTGAGGCTCGACCGCGAGCTCGCGGGAGCCCTTGCCCGCCTCCGCCGCGAGAGAGGTGCTCTCCCCCCAGGCGGTGGCGCGGCCGATGCCGTCCGGCAGCGCCGCGTCGGTGGGCTCGTTGTCGTTGAAGACCGGCATGCGCGCGGCGGGGCCGACCGTGCTGACGTACGCCTCGTCCTTCGAATGGGACACTGCGTCCCCGACCTTCTCGGTGAGCTCGGCGACCTCGACGGTCTGCTCCGTGCCGATGTGCTCGGCCGCGATCCGGGCGTCCTCCGCGTTGCCGAGCCGCATGAAGGCGACTGCGGCGTGCCCGCGGCCGAGCCGCTCCTTCACGTGCGGCGGGATCGTGCGGTACAGCAGAACCAGGCCGGTCGACGTGGCCTCACACGAGTCGATCAGGCGGTCCAGGACGTCACCGCGCAGCTTCTCGGCGCCGCACAGCATCAGGGTGTGCTCCCACGGCTTGCCCCGCGCGGAGCCGCGGAGCACGTGGGTGAGCGCCGCGGTGACGTACGTGCCGAGCACCCGGTTGGTCAGCACCCCGGCCCGGCGGTCGGTGGCGATGACGCGCAGCCTGCTGGGCGGGAGCAGCGTCGGGCTCGAGCCGAGCTTCTCCAGCTTCCGCAGCTGCGACTCCAGGGCCCAGGCGCGTTCGATGACGACGCGGTCGGCGGCGCCCCGGCCGAACATCGTGGTGATCTTGGCGAGCTCGTCGTCGGTGATGAGGCCGTCGCGCAGGTCGTCGCGCGGATCGCCCACCTCGGCCAGCGCCCGGAGCGCGGCGGTGATCCGGGGAATCGGCGCGCGGCCGCCGAAGACGCCGAGGACGCGTTCGAGGATGGCGTTGTCGAACGACAGGTCGCGGGTGCTGCCCTGCTCCTCGCTGACGCTGACGACGAGCGACAGGACGTCGGCGAGCTCCTCGGACCCGAGGCCGTGGGTGAGGTCGAGCTGCGGCAGGTCCCCGGGCAGCACCCACACCTGGGGCCGCTCGCCCTGGTCGTTGCCGAGTTCGATGAGCTCGCGCGCGACCGCGCCCTCCGACAGGTCGAGCACGGTGACGTGGGAGCCCGCGGCCAGGCGCGCCGCGCCCATCATCGTCACCGTCGCCGACCAGCCCGCCAGCGTGCCGCCGACGACGTCCACCCGGTCGACGCCCCGCGGAAGGGTGACGGCGTACCACTCGTGCTGGGATTCGTACGCCTCCCGCCGGTGCTGCCACTCCCGGTACGCGCGGGCGTGCTCGGCGTGGGCGGTCTCCAGCAGCCGCCGGCGCTCCGCCTCCTTGCGTTCGAGGCGGTCCCGCTCAGCGACCTCGCGGGCGCGCAGCGTCTGCCGGCCCTGCCACATGGAGTATCCCGTGATCAGCGCGACCAGGACGCACGCCACCAGCCCGGCGGCGGCGAACGCCCAGGGCAGTGTGCCGGTGACCGCCGCGACGACGAAGAGCACGGCGACGACGCCCGTGGCGATCCCGACGATCTTCAGCGGGCGGTTCAGGAACTTGTCGTCACGCCGCTGGACCGTCACCCACTCCTTGTCGGGCGGCTCGGCCTCGGGCGGAGTCGGCCGTTTGGGCGGCGGTCCGGGATCGTCGTGCACCTGCGCGTAACGCCAGCCGACGTAGACGCGACCCGGTTGCAGTAACCGGGTTTCGCGGGGTGTCACATCGACCACGTCCCGAACTCCTTGAGTGCTCCGTGCGGCACAGCGTAGAAAGCTTCGCCCGAACAGGGGTGCGGTTTCAACCGGGGGCCGCCGTCACCCACCGGTTCGACGCTTTTCGACCGAAGCGCGCCGCCGCCCACCGGCCCGACGCGTTTCGACCGGAACCCGCCGCCACCCACCGGCCCGACGCCCGGCGGGGGAAGGCCGACATCGGCCCATCGGGTGACATCCCGCACTCGCATCCCGCTACCCTCTCACCTTGACCCGGGGAGATCATGCGACGCCGACTGCTCCTGACCGCCTCCGCGATGTGCGCCGCCGCGCTGCTCGCCGGCCTCTGGGCGACGGGCGGGCTGCGGGCCGCGCCTCGTCCCGCGCAACGCTCGGCGAAGACCGCCGTCGACCTCGGCCGGTACCGTCTCCGCGTGGCCGACGTGGTCGTCCGCCAGGTCAAGCGGGGTGGCGCCACGCTGGTCGTCACGCTCCGGGTCACGGTGCGGGACCGCCGGTCCCTACCCGTCATGGACTTCGCGGTGAACGCCCTGTCGCTCGACGTCCCGCGGGGCACGAAGATCACCCCGATCAGCGCCGTCGGCCGCAGCCAGGACCTCGAGGTGAGCATGCTGAACCCCGGAGTGCCGACGACGGTCGTCCTGACGTACGGGCTCGGGGACGGGCCGGTCCCGGCCGGATTCCACGCCCGCCTCTCGCTGTGGCGCTACGAGAACCGTGAGGACTTCTTCTACGGCTACCGGCACTGGATCCCGCGCAAGCCGGACAACGCCAAGGAGGACGACGTCGCCGACTACGTCGTGCCACTGCCGATCCGGTGGGCGAGCGCATGAGGCGCGCCGTCGCCGTCGTCCTCGGCGTGGCGCTCGCCGGCGCCGCGATCTGGGTCCGGTCCCACGCCCCCGACGACTACGACCGCCGGTACGCGCCGCTGGCCGTCACCGGGCACGTCGGGACGGCCCTGACGGCCGGGGGCTTCACCGTGCGGGTGGAGAGCGTGACGGTGGCCCGGTCGATCTCCTCCCCGCAGAAGGAGCTCCTCCGGCCCGAGGGCGTGTTCGTCGTGGTGACGGCGGCGGCGACGACCCGCCGCGCCCCCGTACAGATCTCGACCGCGCTGCTGCGCACCAGGGACGGGCGGGAGTTCCGGGGCAGCAGCAAGGACGTCACCACTCCGGCCGCGACGACGCTCGACGACGTCACCCTCTCCCCCGGCCTGTGGCGGCGTGGCCCGTTCGTCTTCGAGATCCCGCCGTCCCTGCTGGCCGGCGCGACCCTGCTCGTGTCCGACCGGCTCCCGAATGACAAGAGGGTCCCGGAGGGCTTCCCGCCGTTCGGGTTCGAGCTGACCGCGCAGGCGAACGTCCCGCTCGGGATCGGCGAGGCCGCCGCCCGGCGGATGGTCGCGGTCGCGGCCGAACGGGTCACGGTCCCCGGAGCCCGCTCATGAGCCGCCGCGGCCGAACGGGGGACGATCCCCGGAGCCCGCTCGTGAGCCGCCGCGCCGCCCTCGCGCTCATCGTCGTCCTGCCGCTGGCGGTGGGCCTGCCGCTGCGCGAGAAGCTGCACTACTACGCCACGCACCGGGCGCGCGAGGCGCTGACCACCGTGCCGGCCGGCGGCGCGGGCACGCTGAACCACGCCTCCTGGCGTCTCCGCTCCATCCGGCCGGCCGGGGATCAGGTCGAGGTCGTCCTGGAGCAGACCGCCCTCGACCAGGAGGGCACCGTCCAGATCCAGAACGACTACCAGCTCCGTGACCGGTCCGGCCGCCGGTGGGAGCTGGATCCGGTCTCCGGCGGCGACCCGTACGAGCCCGGCGAACGCTCCACCCGCAGGCTGCGCGGGCGGGTTCCGGCGGACGTCACCGGTCAGGTGGAGTTCGTCATGCTGTTCCGGCCGGCTCCGTCGCGACCGGGTCCCCTTCCGGGGCTGCGGTTTCGGCGCTGATCCCGCCCGCCACCCCGACGGCGGCCGCCAGCAGCGCCAGGTGCAGCACGGTGCGTACCAGCTCGCGCGCGAACTCCAGCGGCACGAGGATGGCCGGCCACGCCGCCGGGTCGTGGTCCGGCCCGACGAGGTGCAGCGCGCCGCGGAAGCCGTACGCCACCGCGAGGTCGACCGCGTAGTAGCACAGGCAGAACAGCCCGAGCGCGGGCGCGCCGGCCCGCAGGATCAGGCGCGTGGCGTGCAGGAGCGGCACCCAGCGCTCCCGCTGACCGGACAGCAGCCGCACCAGGTTCCGGTGTTCGGCGCCCGCCTGCGCCACTCCCTGCAGGCGGGTGCCCTCCAGCACGGCCTCGTGGTCGTCGGGCTCGACCCCGAGGCCGTACACGACGCTCGCCATGGCCAGCCACACCAGCGGCAGGGCCAGCGTGCTGAACGCGAAGCCGACCGCCTGCTGGTACGGGAGGTCGCCGCCGCCCGGCCAAACACGTCGGCTCGTCACCCAGTCGGTGCCCTTGCCCGCGAGCAGCAGGACGGAGGACACCGCGAAGAGGTTGAAGGCCGTCTCGCAGTAGGCCAGCAGCACGGCCAGCGGCCGCCGGCGCCGGTACCGTTCGAGGCCCGTCCTGAGCGCCCAGGCGACGGCGGTGGCCACCAGCGCGAGCCAGAGGTTCCTGACGTCCAGCGCGAATCCGGCGACGGAGCCGTGCGCCGCGCTGTTCAGGTTGCGCTCGACGTCGGCCCGGCTGAACGCGCGGACGTCGTCGAGGTACATCCCCCAGGCCACGTAGATGACGACGAAGGGCAACAGCGCCCGGCCGATCGCGTCGAGGAACGGCTCGCCGTCCGTGCCGCGCAGCGCGTTGAGCATGCCGACGGTCACGGCGAGCGTGATCGTGATCAGGCCGGTAAGGATCAGCACCGCGAGCACCCGTCGCAGCTGCTCGTGGTGTCCGTGGCTCACCGCGACGCCCGCCGAGGTGAGCGCGTACCGCGCGAGATATCCGAGGCCGAACAGGAGCGTGAGCGTCGCCAGATGGCGTCCGGCGAGCCGCAGGGTCGTCACCGGCAACAGCACCACGCCTCGCGACATGCCGCCAGAGCATACGCCGATCGCGCTATATCAAGCGTTATGCGTACGCTCTATCCGCCCGTACAGCCGTACGACTCCGGCCTCCTCGACGTCGGAGACGGTCACCGGATTTATTGGGAGACGTCGGGAAGCCCTGCCGGCAAGCCCGTCGTGTTCCTGCACGGTGGCCCCGGCTCCGGATGCAGCAACGATCATCGCCGCCAATTCGATCCGGCCGCTTACCGGATCGTCCTGTTCGATCAGCGGAACTGCGGCCGCAGCATGCCGAGCGCCGCGAATCCGAACGTCTCCCTGGAAACGAACACGACGTGGCACCTGATCTCCGATATCGAACGGCTACGACGGCATCTGGCCGTCGATCGGTGGATGGTCTTCGGCGGGTCATGGGGCAGCGCGCTCGCACTGGCGTACGCCCAGGAGCACCCGGACCGGGTGAGCGAGATGGTCCTCCGAGGCGTCATCACCCTGCGCCGCCGGGAGATCTCCTGGTACTACCGGGAAGGCGGCGCCTCGCGCATCTTCCCCGACCGCTGGGAGGAGTTCGTCGCGCCGATCCCGCGGGAAGAGCGCGGCGATCTCATCGCCGCGTACCACCGGCGCCTCGCCCACCCCGACCTGTTCACCCGGGTTCGATCGGCGCGCGCCTGGTGCCGCTGGGAGGGCGCCACCGTGACGCTCCGGCCCGATCCCGGCTGGGCTGGCGCGTTCGGCGCCCCCGACCGCGCCCTCATCGCGTCGGCCCGTATCGAGAACCACTATTTCCTGAACGGCGGATTCCTCGAGGAGGGGCAGCTGATCGCGAACGTGGCGAAGATCCGGCACATCCCGTGCGTGACCGTCCAAGGACGTTACGACGTCTGCACCCCGGTGACCACCGCGTGGGACCTGTCACGGGCGTGGCCCGAGGTCGACCTGCGGATCGTGCCGGACGCCGGCCACGTCTACACCGAGTCGGGCATCCTTCACGAACTCGTCACGGCCACCGACCGGTTCGCCCGAGACTGTGGGTGAGACGGGCCCGGCCGCTTGAAGGCGGCCGGGCCCACTACGTCACCTCACGGATCCGCGGTCAGTCACGCCGGGGCGGCGGATCCTGGTCCAGGGGCGGCGCGAACGACGGCGGCGGCCCCGGAGGGCGACCGGGCGGCGGGTATCCGCCCTGCGGACCGACGGGAGGATGACCGCCTCCGTGCGGGCCCGAGGCCGGTGGACCGTACGTCCCAGGAGCTCCAGGGTGCGGCGGGTGGCCGGACCGCGCGGACCCACCGCCGCCCCCGCCTGGTCCCCCTCCACCGCGACGCTTGACGAGGATGATCACGACGCCGGCGACGATGGCCAGCAGAACGACGATCGTGAGGATCGGCAGGAGACCGATGGAGCCGCCCGAGTCCTTGTGGGATGTCGAGCCACTGGTCGGCGCGTTGCCGGAAGGGGTCCGGCCCTTCGAGGCGAGCCACGTGTCGAGCCGCTCGAACGGCGGGTTCGGGGCGTTCTTGTCCACGGTCTTCGAAAGCGCGGCCGGCGGAAGAATGGCACCGGCCCCGGTCTGGTCGTCATGCCCGCGAGGCCCGGCGTCGACCGCCGTGTTGATGAGGAGCTGGACGACCTCCCGCGCGGACATGTTCGGGAACTTCGCCCGCACGAGGGCGACCGCCGCGGACGTCAGCGCCGAGGCCTGGCTGGTCCCGCTGTTGTTGGGGGAGAATCGGCCGTTCTTGTCGATGAGGCCGACACCCCAGCCCGGCGAGGCGGCCGAGACGTAGGATTGACGCTCCGTGTCGGGCCAGGCTTTGAGCTTGTTGTCGATCGCGCCGACCGCCAGGACGCCCGCGCAGGACGCGGGGAATTGCGGCTTGTTCGCCGCCGCTCCCTCATTGCCGGCGCCGGCGACGATGACGACGTTCTTCTGCACCGCGTCGGCGATGGCCTGCTGCAGATCCGGCGGGCACGTCTGCCCAGGAAGGTCCGGAGACGCCTGGGAGATGTTGATGACCTGCGCCCCATGGTCGACGGCGTATCGGATGGCCTTGACGTCCGTCGCCGAGTACCCGTCGGAGATGATGGGCATGATCTTGGCGTCGGGTGCCACACCGACCACGCGCGCGGGCCCGCCCTGGCCGGCGATGAGCGCCGCCATCCCCGTACCGTGGCCGCCCAGATCCGTGTCGGTGTCCTTGCGGCCGTCACCGCCGTACCGCCCGGTGGCGTCCGTGCCCGGCACGACGGCCCCGCTCAATTCGGGTAGGTCGGCGTTGACGCCCGAGTCGATGAGGGCGACGGTCATGCCGCGACCGGTCGACTGCGGCCAGGCCATGTTCTCGATGCCCCAAGCGGTGAACCACCACTCGTCGTCACGCGGGCTCGGCCTGGCGTCCGCATTGGCCGAGCCGATCGGCATCGCGGCGAATGCCGCCAGGGCGATCGACGCGATTGCGGCAACGCCGCGCGTCACAATCCGCACTGTTTCACCTCTCGTGACAGAAGCGGGCGGGCCGAGCCTTGCCCAGCCCGCCCGCTTCGTCAAGCCGAATGGCGGTCGTCCGCTCAGCCGATGACGGGCGGAGCGACATCGCCGTCTCCGCCCCAGATGTCCTCGTCCTCGGTGAGCCAGGTCGTACGCTCCCGCTCCTGCTCTTGGCCGCCTGCGCCGCCACCGCCCATGCCCATGGGCATGCCGTTGACGCCGCCCCGGCCGGCCGCTGCGGCTCGCGCGGCCGCCGCCTCTTCCTGCGCGGCGGCCCCGCTGGCGAGCCCGCCCGTACGGCCGGCGCCCAGGGCGCCCTCGGGATCGGCGCCGACGCCATTGCGGCCGAGACCGCCGAGGCCGCCACCGCCGAGGCCGCCACCGCCGAGGCCGCCGCCACCGAGGCCGCCGCCACCGAGGCCGTGGGACCCGAGACCGCCCAGGCCGCCACCACCGCCGCCGAGACCGTGCGAATCCAGACCCTTCAGCCCGCCGCCGGGGCCGAGCCCCTTGCCGAGCCCGCTTCCATCGTGCGGACTTAGGCCGGACAGGTCGGCACCACCCGTTCCGGTGTGGCTGCCGGGCGGATTGAGGTCGGGATTCGTGTTCGGGGTGCTCTGATGCGGGGTCGGGGAATTGAGGTGCGGGTTCGGGGAGTTCAGATGCGGATTCGGGGAATTGAGGTGCGGGCTCGGGGATTTCAGGTTCGGAGTCCCCCCATGCGCATTCGGGCCGCCCATGTTCGGAACGTGACCGCCGGGCGGAATCGCCTTGTCATCGGGCTTACTGATGCCGGGGGTCGGGTTGGGGATCTCCAGCTGCACCTGTTTGGGCAACTCGCCGAACGTAAAGGTCGTGGTATTGGTGGTCAGCTTTCCGTTGATCCAATCCCTGACCTTGCTATCGGCCGCGTTCTGATGGGCTTCTTTGTCGGTCGTTCGGTGGAAAATGCCGAGCCCGTCCCAGCTGTCGCCGAAAAAGACATCGTTGAACGTCGTGCCCGTGTCGGGCTTATCTTGTTCGACGTTCTCTTTGAGTGTCTCCAGGTCACTGGCGTGATACCCGATCGCGACGTTCACCTGGCCTGTCGCGTCCGCGAGACTGCAGGCGCTGACGTACAGAGCGCGCAAGTTGTTCTGGAATTCGGCCGCCGCCTTGCCCTGCCATTTGTCGGCGAGCCGGTATGCCTGAGTGGTCAGCTCCTCGTACGTCTGCAGAAGAAGGCCCTGCGCAGCCTCGTACGGCGCGGCGGATTTTTGGAAGGTCGGGATGTCAAGGGCTTCACCGAGCGCCTTGAAATCGTCGTACTTACCGTTCCAGTGCCCCTCGGGAGAAGACTCGTCATTGACAGAGAAGTGCTGTTTTGATGGCGACCCCATGGCCCCTCCCCTCAGGTGTTGGGCTGCTGGCCACCGTAGTAGGTGGTGTTACCTTGACTTTGGGCCGGGTGGTAATCATTCGCGGACAGACTGTTCTCGGAGTTCTTGTCCTCGGTCTTCTGGTAAACGCCGGTCATCTCCCCGAATGCCTGGATCACCCGGTCGTACGCCTGGAGGAACTGTTCGTAGTGGGTGGGGATGTTGGTGTTGGCGTTCTGAAGGTAGGTCGCGAGGGTACGGCCCGCCGGGTAGCCGGACCTGTCGTCCATGCCGCCGGCGTAGATTCGCGCGTCCTTGATGCTGCCTCGACCGCGAATGTCGTCCGGCGTACCGTACGTCGTGTCATAGCGGTTCAGGTCGTCCTGAAGAGCCTTGAGGATCTTTTTGGCGTCATCGACGCTGATCTTCAGCTCATCCGCGTTGGCGTCCATCCCCGGCCACTGCTTGGGGTCCAGGCGCCCGCCGGCGGGATCTGCCATGGTCTTGCCTCCCGCGGGCTGTCGCCCGCTGTCCCATCGTCGTCATCGGGTGGGTCGGCGCGCCATGGCCGACCGCTGAGGGTGGCCGCCGGGCCGCCGGTCATCGGATCGGCGGCCCGGAGCGAAACGTCAGTCGAAGAGGTTGACGCCGTACTTCTCGGCCTGCACGTAGTTGTCGTGCGCCGTGCCGATGGCGAGCCCGAGCCGCTGAACGACGGCCTGCATGTCGGCCGCCGCCGCGTCCCACTGGGCCTTGTACTTCCAGTAGGCCTGCTGGGCGTCGCCCTCCCACTCCGTGAGCTTGCTCTGCAGCTGCGTCTGCAGTTCGTCGAGCTCCTTGCGGATGGTGCCCGCGACGATCGCGAAGTTCTCGGCCGAGCTGGAGAGAACGCCGAGTTGGGCCGAGGTGGTGATGTCGCTCACTGTTCCTCCGTCAAGAGTCCGTCATGTCCTCGGTGCCGCCGCCGGGATCAGCCGCCGGCCAGGAGCCGCTGCACCTCGCTGGCCGCCTCGCGGTTCTCCTGCTCCTTGGCCTCGAAGGTGATCGCGGTGTGGGTGAGCGCCTCGTGCATGCCCTCGAGAGCCTGGATGACCTTGGTGAAGTCCTCGTTGAACTCCCGGTGGACCGCGCTGAACGTCATCGCGGCCTCGCCACCCCAGCCGCGCATGAGGTCGTCCTTGTGGCCTTCCAGCGTGTTCTGCAGGCCCTTGATGATGTTGGCCTTGTCGTTGATCTCTCCCGCGGCCTGACGCATGGCCGCGTGATTGGCCTTGTGTGTACCGGACTCGGCCATCGGTCACCTCCCGTGACGTCGCGTGGTGCGCGCTCTCGCTCGTCGGTCTGACTATCGGACGTGGGGAACGGTCGCACGGTTCCACCCATGCCACACCCCGTTGGCGACGATGACACCCCACCGGCCGATCCCCCACGACCGGCGCCGTCGAACAGACCGACAGGTGACGCATCATGACGCGAATCGCAAATAACTGTAAAGGTATCGGCCGCCGCCTGTCCATGGTATTAGAGGGAGATTCGATACCTCGCATCCGGACGTTCACTAAGTGCGACCGAATATTCATCCGGTCGGTTGTGCGCTCTGCTGACCAGCCGGGACGATCGGATTCCGGGCTGCGGTCGGGTCGAGTATCGGTCCGTTCGGTATGAGGCTCACCACGCCGGCCGGCACCGGCACCGCGTCGGTCGACAGCGTGTAACCGAGTTTCTGCGCCACGTCCTTCGACTGCAGCGCGAATCGTCTTCCGTCGGTGACGAGAAAGACGGTGTTGATCTCATCTCGCTTTCCCGGCCCGGGAAGGACGCCGACCAGCGCGGCACCACCCGGCGGGAAGATCAATTGGTCCGCGTTGCTCGCTCCGCCATACGCGTTGTCGGGCGGCGTCGACAACGCCGCGCCCAGCGTCACCTGGGCGCCGGCGTTGCCGCTCGCGTCGCTGTACGTCGCGCAGAGCGGGGTCGTGTCGGCGTAGGTGATGAAGCCCGGCATCCCGCCCTGCAGGTCGGGGCTCGTGATGCTCCCGGCGTGCTTCGGCGCGCCGCTGAAGGCGTCGGGGCTGATCCGGTATGGCCCGGCCTGGTCGCCGAGGGCGGCCTTCACCGCGGGATCGATCGTGAGGAGACGCGCCTCGATGTCGCTGACGGGGGCCAGTCCGTCGGCCATCAGCACGTACGACGCGGCGTTGGTCCCCGTCACGTTGGGCACGGTGAAGACCTGGCCGACCCGTCCCTGACCGTTCGGTCCGGTGGCGTTCTGCCCCAGACCGGGGATGGCGGGCGCCCGGAAGTCGGCGCCCGGGGTGAGCGCGTTGAGCCACTTCGCCGCCACCTTGGGCACGGTCGCCGTGGACGTGAGGGCGGGCAGCACCTGCGCCGACACGCGCATCCGCTTGTTGTGCCAGATCACCCAGGGCTGCTGGTCGGCCTGGACGACGAGCGCCTGGTAGGCGGGGAGCGGGGTGCCGCCGACGGCCTTGCCGGCGACGAGCGTGACCAGCGAGGTGTGCCCACCGTTCGGCAGGTCGGCCGCGCGCACGCAGGCGGACCAGGGCATCTTGACCAGCTTCTTCGCGTCCGGGAGGGTGTCGGGCGCGCCGGGGATGCCGACGGTCTGGCCGCGGTCGTACTTCGCCAGGGAGTCCCGTGAGACGAGGTGCTGCTTCGACTCGTCGGCGCCGGACAGCAGCTTGGCCGAGGTGTAGTTCGCCACCGGGCAGAGCTTGCGGCTGCCGTCGAGGCACCAGATGTACCGCGCCCCGGTCTCCTTCTCGATGATGATCGTCCCCGGCTCTTCCAGGCCCTGGGTGCTCCCGCCGTTTCTGATCAATCCGATGATGCCGAACCCCGCCATCACGAGGATCGCGACCATCACACCGATGAAGGACGCGACGTTCAGCCGGCGCATCGGCTGTTCGGGGGTGTCGGGCTCGCCGAGCATCAGCGCCTGGGACGCGCGTTGCGTCATCAGCCGATGCGCCTGGAGGAGGTCCTTCCTGGTCTGCATCTCTTCTCCGCCGGGTCAGCCCGCGAGATCGCGGATGTAGTCGTACAGGCCGAGCACACCGGGAGCGAGCGCGATCAACGCGACGATGAGCAGGATCTCCACGATGTCCCCCGCCCGCGCCCAGAACGGCGACGGGCGGTTCTCCGGCAGCCAGCCGCCCACCGTGACGACGACGAGCGCGCCGACGACCAGGGCGATGAGCACGACGACCCGCGACACCTGCTCGGTGGCGTGCAGCGACTGACCGACGGCGAGCATGATCAGCCCCGCGAACCCGGAGAGCAGGAACCACAGCCGCTGCGCGCGGCCGCGGAAGATCCTCGACCGCAGCAGCAGGGTCAGCGACGTGACGGCACAGGCGACCGGCGCGGCCCAGCCGTCGGTGAACGCGAGCGCGAACTCGCCCACCAGCCCGACCAGCGCGATGCCCACGGCCATCCCGGTGACGAACCGGTCGGCCCGCCGGGTGCGCCCGAGCACCGCCTGGCCGTCCACCATCAGCGTGTCGCGGCGCAGGTCGTCGGCGCTGGTCGGGACCGGCGGAAGCGTCACCCGGGCCATCCGGAACGCCAGGGTCGGGATGAGCGGTGTCAACGCGAGGGTCACCGCGACCGTGACGGCCGCGACGCCGCCCGCCGACACGCCGTCGTAGAAGAGGGCGACGGTCGTGCCGATCGTGCCCATCAGCGCGGCGAAGGCGGCCCCGAGGAACGTCGGCACTCCGTCGGCGATCGCGAACGCCGCGATCACCGCGACCAGGACGACCGCGGCGAACCCGGCGACGAGGTGCGGCGCCCCGAAGTCCCAGGGCGGAGTGGTCTTCTTCATGGGACCGAGCAGACCGGCCACGAAGGCGTACGGCAGCGCGACCAGGCCGATGACCGAACCGGCGACGCCGTCGCCCAAGGCCCGGGACAGGGTGACCCCGGCGACGAGCAGCAGCAGGCCGATGACGCCGGCGGTGATGGCGGGCACGATCCAGGGCGGCCCGGAGAACAGCGGGAGCACCGATCCGGCGGCCAGCGCCGCCGCGCCCACGCCGATACCGACGCGGCGGGCGTGCTCCGGACGCCAGCGGTCCGGCTTCTCGTTGACGCCCGTCGCCACCACGTCGGCGACGTCGTCGAAGGCCATCTCCGGCAGTTGCGACATTCCTGGACGGAGGTAGACCACCTGTCCGTCGCGAAGGCCGGCCTGGTTCGGCGTCGCGCTGGGGTCGAGGGGCGGCTCGTCCAGTCGTTGCAACACCCAGCCGCCGTGCCCGAGGCCGACATTGGCCAAATCGTCACCGGCGTGTCGAAGAATGGTCGGGAAGAGTTCGGCGAAAGGCACATCCGCGGGGAGCGAGATGTCAAGCCTCCGGTTCGGCCCCACGACCGTGACCCTGCACAGATCCGCTCCAGCGGTCGGGCTCACGCGACTCCTCGCTTCCTCTCGGGCCGGCGATGACATCGCTCACCACCGGAGGAATCACTTACCCCGTCGGTGATGACTCTTAAGATGACAGCTCAGACCAGACGACGCCAAAATTATCAACAAACGAGCGCTCGACCGCTGGACGCAGGAGAGAAGCCCGATGAGCACCGTCCTCGTGCGACGCAAGGAGCGCCGGCAACCCCCGGAGATGCCCCGCGGCGAGATCCTGCTCGAGTCGCCGCCCGAGCTTCCCGAGGTGGTCGGCAACTCGTTCCAGAACGTCCTCATGTACCTGCCGATGGCGGCGGGCGCGGGCGCGATGGTGTTCATGGTGGTGAACCCCAACTCCAGCCCGCTGCAGTGGGTGTCCAGCGGCATGTTCGCCCTGTCGATGTTCGGCATGATGCTGGGCCAGGTCGGCCGGCAGAGCGGCGAGCGCAAGATGAAGCTGAACGGCGCGCGCCGCGACTATCTGCGCTACCTCGGCCAGGTCCGGCGCCAGGTCCGCCGCGCCGCGAAGATGCAGCGCGAGGCGCTGGAGTGGATGAGCCCGTCCCCCTCGGGCCTGTGGTCCATCGTGATGAGCGCCCGGCTGTGGGAGCGCCGTCCCGCCGACCCCGACTTCGGGCAGGTGCGCATCGGGACGGGCGCGCAGAAACTGGCCGTGCAGCTCATTCCCCCGGAGACCAAGCCGGTCGAAGACCTGGAGCCGATGAGCGCGGGTGCCCTGCGCCGCTTCATGCGCACGCACTCCAACGTGCCCGACCTGCCGGTGGCCATCAACCTGGCGTCGTTCGCGCGCATCTATCCGACGGGTGATCCGGCCGCCGTCTACGGCATGGTCCGCGCGATGGTCGGGCAGATCGCCGCCCTGCACTCTCCCGACGACGTGCGCATCTCGGTGTGCGCCTCCCCGGAACGGATGCCGTGGTGGCAGTGGGTGAAGTGGTTGCCGCACGCGCTGCACCCGACGGAGTACGACGCCGCGGGGCAGGTCCGCCTGCTCGCCCGCACGATGACGGAACTGGAGTCGCTGCTCGGTGCGGAGATGAAGGACCGGCCGCGGTTCAGCCCCGGCCTCACCTCCTCCGACCTGCCGTACCACATCGTGATCGTCGACGGCGGCGAGGCGTCGTACGACTCCCAGATCGCCGCGGACGGCATCGACGGCGTCTGCGTCATCGACCTCACCGGTACGACCAACCCGGTCGGCGACGCGCACATGCTGCGGCTCGACGTCACGCCGGACCGCGTCTCCATGCTGCAGCGCGACCGTACGGGCAAGGACCTGGCGCGGCCGATCTGCCGGCCGGACGAGATGTCGATCCAGCAGGTCGAGGCACTGGCCCGGCAGCTCAGCCCGCTGCGGACCAGCTCCGCCAGCGCACCGGACGACGACGCGCTGTCGGCCGACCTCACGTTGACGTCCCTGCTCGGCGTGCAGAACCCGTACAACGTCGACCCCGCCGTCGTCTGGCGGCCCCGCGCCCAGCGCAACCGGCTCCGGGTGCCGATCGGCATCGACGGCGACGGCCGCGCGGTCGACCTGGACATCAAGGAGGCCGCGCAGGGCGGGTACGGCCCGCACGGGCTGGTCATCGGCGCGACCGGTTCGGGCAAGTCCGAGCTGCTGCGCACGCTCGTGCTCGGCCTGGCGATGACGCACTCCTCGGAGATCCTCAACTTCGTCCTCGTCGATTTCAAGGGCGGCGCGACGTTCCTGGGCATGGACGGCCTGCAGCACGTCTCGGCGGTCATCACGAACCTCGAGGACGAGCTTCCGCTGGTCGACCGGATGTACGACGCGCTGCACGGTGAGATGGTGCGCCGCCAGGAGCTCCTGCGTGCGGCCGGCAACTACGCCTCGCTGCGCGACTACGAGCGCGCCCGCGCCGAGGGGGCGCCGCTCGACCCGCTTCCCAGCCTGTTCGTGGTGCTGGACGAGTTCTCCGAGCTGCTGTCGGCCAAGCCCGACTTCGCCGAGCTGTTCGTCATGATCGGCCGGCTCGGCCGATCGCTGGGCGTGCACCTGCTGCTCGCCTCGCAGCGCCTCGAGGAGGGCAAACTGCGCGGCCTGGACACCCACCTGTCCTACCGCGTCGGCCTGCGGACCTTCTCGGCCATGGAGTCGCGCGTCGTCCTCGGCGTGCCCGACGCGTACGAGCTGCCGCAGGCGCCCGGTAACGGCTACCTGAAGATCGGCACCGAGTCGATGGTCCGGTTCAAGGCGGCGTACGTCTCCGGGCCGGTGGAGGCCGAGGTGTCCTCCGCAGGCGGTCGCAGCACGGTCGTACGGCAGATCGTGCCGTATCTCCCGGACTACATCCGGCCCCAGGTCATCGAGGAACCCCGGTCCGAGGACGCGGAGCAGCAGAACAGCCAGGACTCCCTGTTCGACGTCGTCGTCCGCCAGCTCGAGGGGTACGGCCCGCCGCCGCACCAGATCTGGCTGCCGCCGCTGGACGAGCCGCCGACGCTCGACCAACTGCTGCCGGCGCTGGCGCCGACGCCTCAGCACGGCCTGACCACCCCGGCGGGCTGGGACGGTCGCGGCAGGATGCTCGCCGTCGCCGGCATCGTGGACAAGCCCTTCCAGCAGCGCCGCGACCCGTACTGGGTGGACCTGTCGGGCGCGGCGGGCCACGTCGGGATCGCGGGCGGCCCGCAGTCCGGAAAGTCCACCGCCATCCGGACCCTGATCGCCTCGCTGGCGCTGCTGCACACGCCGCAGGAGGTGCAGTTCTACTGCCTCGACTTCGGTGGTGGCACGCTGGGGGCGCTGGCCGGCCTGCCGCACATCGGCGGCGTCGCGAGCCGCCTCGACGCCGACCGGGTGCGCCGCACCGTGGCGGAGGTCACCCAGCTGCTCGACCGCCGCGAGCAGGAGTTCGCCGAGCGCGGGATCGACTCGATGGCCACCTTCCGGCGCCTGCGGGCCTCTGGCGAGTACGCCGGGGACGGCTACGGCGACGTGTTCCTCGTCGTCGACAACTGGCTCACGCTGCGCCAGGACTACGAGAACCTCGAGGGCACCATCACCCAGCTCGCCGCGCGCGGCCTCGGGTACGGCGTCCACGTCGTCGCGGCGACCAACAAGTGGACCGAGTTCCGGTCGAGCGTCCGCGACCTGTTCGGCACCAAGCTCGAACTGCGCCTCGGCGACGCCTTCGAGTCCGAGATCAACCGCAAGCTCGCCGAGAACGTCCCGACCGGGCGCCCCGGCCGTGGCCTCACCCCCGATGGGCTGCACTTCCTCACCGCGCTGCCCCGCATCGACGGCGACGTCGCCGCGGACTCCCTCTCCGACGGGGTCGGCAAGCTCGTCCGCTCCATCGCGGACGCCTGGCACGGGCCGGCCGCGCCGCAGGTCCGCATGCTGCCGAGCCTCCTGCCCATCGAGCAGTTGCCGCCGGCGGCGCAGACCGGCACCCGGATCCCGATCGGTATCGACGAGGACGCGCTGTCGCCGGTGTACCTGGACTTCGCGCACGACCCGCACTTCCTGATCTTCGGCGACGCCGAGTGCGGCAAGTCCAACCTGCTCCGCCTCATCACCAAGAGCATCGCCGAGCGCTACGAGCCCGAGCGGGCCCGGATGATCTTCATCGACTACAGCCGGGCGCTGCTGGACGCGGCCGAGCTCGAGCACCGCATCGGGTACGCCGCGTCCTCCACCGCCGCAGCCACCCTGGTCAAGGACATCCAGGCGGCGATGACCAAACGGCTGCCCCCGTCGGACCTCACCCCGGACCAGCTGCGCAGCAGGTCCTGGTGGACCGGGCCGGAGCTCTTCCTGATCATCGACGACTACGACATGGTCGCGACCTCGGACAACCCGCTGCGGGGCATCGCCGAGCTCCTCCCGCAGGCGCGGGACATCGGCCTGCACGTCATCGTGTCCCGCGCCTACGGCGGCGCCGGTCGTGCCCTGTACGACCCCGTCATCCAGCGCATCAAGGAGATGGGCTCGCCCGGCATGGTGATGTCCGGCAACAAGGACGAAGGCGTCCTGCTCGGCAACGTCAAGGGCCACAAGCTCCCGCCCGGCCGCGGCTACTTCGTCGACCGGCGCACCGGCACCCGTCTCGTCCAGACCGCGCAGGTGGACGGTGAGCAGCCCTGACCGAAGGCCGCCGGCCTCGGCCGGGCCAGCGACGCGGGCCCTCGTGAGACACCGAGGCGGAGTAGGGAGTCGGCGCCGTGATCTCTGAGCATCGGACGGTCGTGTTACGTCAGCAGACGGCCGGGCTGATCCGCCAAGTCGGGCTGGAGTTGTGCGATCGCGCTGGCAACGTGCTGGCCACGGCCGCCGGGGACGAACGCGTGGTCGTCTCGGCCCTGGACGGTCGGCCGATCATGGCTCTGGAGGGGCGCCGCTGCCCGATCAGCGTCGTCGATCCCGGGGGCGGCGCGCTGGGGATGATCGAGCAGCGCTCCCGGAGATTCGCCACCCCCCGGCTCGCCATCACGGGCTCACGGAGAGAACCGGTCGCCACACTCAGCGGGCCGTTCCGGGAGATGCGCCTCTGCGATGCCTCGGGAGCCCTGGTCGCCGACGTGCTGATGGAGGGCGGCGCACAGGTGCTGATCCTGCGCGACGAACCCGCCGAACCACGTGATTCTCTGGCTCTGGCTTCAGTCATTGCGGCAAATCGAATTTTCGGTTGGTCCAGAATCAACAAACGAAACCGAACGGCCGCCGTTAGATGGCGAACGTGACCTTTGGCACGATTTTCACACGATCACCTGAGGTACGTTGTGCGAACTCGATCCACCGGGTTCAGGGGTTCACATGGGCAACGGCGACGAGATCGTACACAACACGGGGAACATCCGGGCGCTGGGAAGGCAGTTCGAGACCACGGTGACCCCCGAACTGAACAAGGCCATCGCCCAGGCGGGCGCGTTACATCTCGCGGAGAGCGCCTTCACCGCCGTCACGTACGCGCTCGCCATCGCCTACACCGAGGCCAGCGCCTACCTGATCAAGGACATGCAGTCCAAGGTCGAAAAAGCGCACGTGATCGGCGAGAACCTTTACAAGACAGCCAGGATCTGGGACGACTCCGAGCAGAAGAGCACCGTCACGGAGGCATGACCGCCCCGGCCCACCGACCACGAGCGAACGGAAAGACGGCGATGGAGCAGAACGACGGTCTCTGGCAGGCCCTGGATTCGATGGCGGGCGAGGCGACGGAGTACTTCCAGAAGGCTCGGCTGTTACAGGAGAGAATGGCCGGGATCACCGGCACGGCGGTCACCGACGACGGCTACATCAGGGTGACGTGGCGCGACGGCGGGATCGACGGGCTGGAGATCAATCCCCGGGCGATGCGCATGGGGTCGGCCGACCTGGCCGAGACGATCCTGCGGCTGAGCCAGGAGGCCAGGGCCGACAGCCGCAGACAGTCCGACGCCGTGATGAGCGATCTGTTCGGCGAGCAGAACCCGGCCGGGATCGTCGCCGACAAAGAGGGCCTTCAGGAGAGCATCGACATGATGCGCGACGTCTTCACCGGCGCGATCGGCGATTCCAAGGACCTCATCGACCGGTTACAGCGACGCTTCCACCAGGGCTGAGCCGAACCCCGTTCAGCCGACCTGGTCGTTGTCCCTGCCGATGAGCTTCCCGGTGAGCGGATAATTCTGCGTCGCCGTGTCGCCGCCGCTTCCCTTGGCCATGGCGCCGAGGCCGACGATCCGTGCGACGGGACCATCAGGAACGATCTTCGTGATGTCGGGAAAGGCGCCGACGGCCTTGTCGACGAAGGGGATCTTCTGGATCAGCGGAATCTTGGACAGGGCCGTGGTCCTGGTGTCGACTCCGCCGGCCATCAGGTCGGCGGTCGCCTTGCGCTCGAGCCGATTCAGCGTCCCCCGGAAGATGACGTCGATCGCGGGGGCCTGGGCGAACACCACGTCCTTCAAGGCTCCCGGGTTACCGGTCACGACCTGACCGGCCAACTCCGCGATCAGGGAGCCGCCCAGCAGCAGGGCGAAGGAGTTGAGCGTCGTCTCCAGCATTCCCGACATGGGCTCCCAGAAGCCCACGTTGATCGAGCTCACGATCGAGCTCACCTCGGCCACGATCGGGCCGTACCCGACGCCAAGGGTGACCGCCGTCTCCGCGGCGATGAGGATCAGGAATGCGGCCAGGACCGCCGCGATGAACACCATCGCCAGGATGAGCAAGAACAGCAGCACCGCGGTCACCCAGAGCACGATGGCGATGAGATTGCACAGCAGAGCGGAGAGCTCAAGCTGGGTCTTGTATTCGCCGAGCTGTTTCTTGAACGCCTCGGGATCTCCGCCGGACCAGTCATCGCTTTGCGCTTTGTCGTGGACTTTCTGCGCCTGGTCGGCGGCCTTCCACATCGTATCCGCCACCTGCCACCAGGTCTCGGCGCCGGACCAGAAGGCCGATGGATCGCATTGCGACTTGTACATGTCGACCGCGAGTGGGCCTGCGGTGGGAATGACTAACGAGGCCGCCGCGGTGGTGTAAACGGCGATCTGGGCCGCCTCGAGGCTTCCTTCGAACACGTGCCCCTCCCTCGTTCAATGCTGCATCGCCCGTCGAGCCTAACCGAGAGCCCGAGGCCGAGGCGATCGGCTCGATAACATGACGGCATGCCTCACGGTGAGTTCTGCCTGCACAACAACCGAGCCGGGTTGACTCGGCTCATGGCGGTTTTCGGTGGTGTGGGGGTCGCCGCGTCGGCGGCCGGATTCATTTACAACCCGTACTGGTGCATTCTCGGGGCGTTAGGGATCGCAGTCGGCGCGATGTTCGCCGTGATCGGAATACGTAATCCGTTGATGATCACATTGTCGGGCGCGGGACTCACCGCACGGGGGCGCGACGGAGTCGGCGTCATCCCCGCATCGGCCATCGAGGCGGTGGGCCTGTCCAAGATCGGCCGCGTGCACTACGTCACTCTCTGGTATGACACGGCCGCCGTTCCATCAATACCCCTGGCCTTCGACCGGTATCTTCGCGCCATGGCACCGGGGGTCCCCGGGCGGATTCACATCGGCGCGTTCAGCGAGACCGCCGACGCCGAGAGAATCAGCGAGCTCCATCGACTGGTCGCCGAGACCGGCCTCGGCGAGTGGCGGGAGCATCCGGCCGGCTGATGCGGAGCGAACACCGGGCACCTCGTCTCGGCCGGCCCATCGGCCGGGCCGCGAGCCCTTACTCGACGTCGTAACGCCACCGCTTCCCGGCTCGCGCCTTGCACGTGCACGGGTGACTTCTGGATGTTCTGCCTAGCGATATAGGGACACCGGCGGTTAGCCTCTTGGTAACCGATCTTGGATGGTAGCGAAGGAGGCCACGTGGTCGAAGTCAACACCGCCGCGCTGAAGACCGCCGCGAGCGATTTCTCCAACACGCTCCTGCCGCTGGTCGAGTCCGTGAAGACGCTCGTCGACCAGAACACCGAGCTGCCGGCCATGTCCTGGGGTGTGATCGGCGCCATGACCGTCAGCGGTAACTACCATCCGGCCCGCGACTACCAGCTCCGTCAGCTGAAAGACGCCGTCAAGTGCCTGCACGGCGTGAACGCCGGCCTGTACAGCGTCGCGCTCCACTACGACGAGAAGGAACTGGAGAACGCCCGGGCCGCCTACCATGCCGCCCACGGTGTCACCGACCAGTCCACGGCGGCGGCCAAGGTGCATGAACTCGAGCAGCGGGTGTCCAAGGACACCGAGGAGTTCAACACGGCCAAGAAGAACGACGACTCGTACCACTAGACCGGCGCCCGCGCACCGGACCGACGTCCGCCCACTGGACCGGCTCCGAGCGCTGGACCGGCGTCCGCGTACGCCCGAACGAGGAGGACCGTCAATGGCAGGTGAGGGCGAGGCTTACACCGCCGGTGTCGAAGTCGGCGCGATGGGCCTGATGAAGCTCCTGGCGAAGTGGATCCCGGCCTTCTCCAAGATCCAGTTCGCCGGCCGGCTCGCGATTCCCGCGGCCGGGGCGGGGGCGATCTGGCTCCTGGCCAAGCCGTGGGGCGACGACGACATCGAGAAGAGCTGGAACGCCTGGCGCTCGGCGAGCCAGAACCTCCAGGACATGCGGTTCAACGACTGGGACAACAAGATCAAGGCGATCCAGGCCGCCTGGCCGGAAGGCGCGGACCGGCAGCAGTTCGACAAGTTCATCGCCACGGTCAAGAACGAGTTCTACCAGACCGACCAGGCGCTGGGGACGATGGCCACCGCCGTGCAGAACGCCCAGACGCAGATCCACCAGATCATGCACACGGTCGGCATCGTCGCGGACCTGTTGCTCGCGACCATCGTCGCCTGCGAGCTCGCGGAGGCGGCCTTCCCACCGGACGCCCCGATCGTCGAGGCGTTGAAGAACGCGACCGGCGCGGTCCTCATGGGCGTGACCGCGGTCGGCGTCGGGTCGGTCGTCGTGGCGCTGCTCTACAACCTCGGCAACATCGCCGCGCTGGCCTCCTCCGAGACCGCCTTCCCGCAGCCGCAGCCGAACCGCGGGAGCGGCAGCCTCACCAACAACACGGACTTCGACGACATCAAGGTCACGAACACCCAGCACGGAGGCTGGACGTACTACTGACTGCGGCGCTCAGAGCCCGTACCGGCGGCGCATCTCCTGGAACTGCTCCATCGCGTCCGCGAGCTGCGGGTCGTGGAGGTCGGACTCCGCGTCCGGGTTCATGCTGAGCAGCTTCCCCTGCAGCAGCTGGCTGAAGTCGGCGCTGCGCCCGGTCACAGAGCCCATGATCTCGTTCATGCGCTCGGCGGCCTCTTTGGCGGCCTTCCCGGCCGCCTCGAGGATGGCCTCGGCGAGCGCCTCCGACCCGAGGCGCATCGCCCGCGGGTTGATCTGCAGCGACGACAGCGCGCCGCTGGGCAGGACTTCGACCTCGACCTGGCCGTCGGCGGCGGTGGCCCGCCCCTTCAGCGACGAGAGCTCTTTGCGCGCCTCCTCGAACCGCTGCATCTGCTCGCCGACCTGCGCCAGGATTCGATCGAACTCTTCGTTCCCGGTGTGACCGAAGAAACCGTTGTCCGACGCCATGTGTCCTCCGGGGAAATCGCCGATCAAGGGGCGGTTTCCTCCACCTTAACGGCGTTGATCTTGCTGAGGGAGAGTCCGCGGCCCGTCAGCCCGTCTCTTCCCGCTCGGACGACGGCGTACGACGGCCGGGCCGCCAGTTGCGGCGGCGTCCCGCCGGGATGATGATGCCGCCCGCGACGACCGCGCCGGCGATGCCGAGCGCTCCACCGACGAAGGACAGCGCCACCGTACGGCTGAAGGTGTCCTTGTGCTCCGGGGTGACGATCGCCACCGGCTTCGGCGTGACGGTGGCCGTGCCCGCCTGGCCGTTCTCCTCCGGCAGTACCGCGGTCACGGCCCGGAGGGGGTTGAGGATTCCGGCGCCGGAACCGACCGAGGTGCGGCCGTCGGCGGTCACCTCGATCCGGTGCTTGATCTGGGCCGCGGTCAGGTTCGGGTGATACGCCTTGATGAGCGCGGCCGTGGCGGTGACGTACGGCGCGGCGAAGCTCGTCCCGGGTCTGCTGGCGTAGGAGTCGTGGGGCCACGTGCTGTTCACGTCCACGCCCGGCGCGACGACCGACACGCGTGACTTGGTGTCGGTGAAGTCGGCGACCTTCCCGTCGCTTCCGACCGCGCCGACCGAGATGACGCCGTCGTAGCTGGCCGGATAGAGCTCCTGTTCGGTGGCCTTCTTGTCCTTGTCCGTGTTGCCGGCGGCCGCGACGATGAGTGCGCCCTTGTGCTGGGCGTACTCCACCGCGCTCTTGAGGAACGAGTAGTTCGCCAGCGTGATGGAGACGTTGATGATGTCGGCGCCGAGGTCGGCGGCCCGCCGGATCCCCTCGGCCACCGGGCGGGGCGGGTTGTTGGTGTCCTGGGTCGCGGCCTTCACGGAGATGAGCTGGACCTTCGGGGCGACGCCGAGGAACGGCACGTGACTGCTCCGCTGGTCCTGCGCCGCGATGATGCCGGCGACCATGGTGCCGTGACCGTTGCAGTCGCGCTTGTCGGTGTTCGTCACGTCGTACGTGTCGATCGACGGCAACTGCGGATGCGAGGTGTCGACACCGCTGTCCACGATGGCGACCTTCACGCCCTCGCCGCGGGTCAGCGGCCATACGTCGGTGAAGTCGAGCATCAACTGGGGATACGGCGCCGCCGTCATGCCGGATGCGGGATAGCCGTTGGCGACGTCACACCGCTGCGGTGGCGCCACCGTCTTGGTGACCGTGGGCGCGGGCGTGGGTGTGGGGGTGGTCTTCGGCGTCGGGGTGTGACTCGGCGGCTTCGGCGTCGTCGTGTGCCGGGTCGGCCTCGCGCTCGTCTTCTTCGTCGTCGAGGCCGCTCGCACGACCGGCATCCCCGCCGCGCCGCTCGGCCGAGCGGTCAGCGCGATGGGAACGGTGACCACGGTCGCCAGTCCCAGGCCGCCCGCGACGGCGATGGCCGCCGGTTTCAGTCTGCCCACCGCGCACCTCCCCACCACTCGTCGAAAGACTCTAGACGATCCGTCGCGAACGAGCCCGGTACCGGGAGACGACGACGGATCGCCCGGCGGCGAATGCATGGGATCCAGATCGAGGTCGCGTGCGTCGGACCTGATAAGGGGAGCTTGAGGAAGGACACCAAGGCACAGAAATCGTAAAGTAGGCAAGGCTGAATCGCACAAAGGGGGGGACTTTCGGTGCCAGAGCCACTCGACGACGTCGAGCTGGAGCGCCTGATGCGCGAGACGCACGCCGCGATCGAGTCGCTGCGCGCGAAGAGGCCCTCTCCCGAGGAGACGACGGTCCGCGGCGAGGGGCAGGCCTCCGACGAGCGGGTCCGAGCGTCCGTGCACGGCGGACGCGTCGCGTCCGTCACCCTCGATCCCCGCGTGCTCCGCCTGTCCTCCGAGGAGTTCGGCGGCCTCGTCACCGAGGCCGTCAACGCGGCGCTCGACGACCAGCTTGGCAGGTCCGCCGCGGCGGCGGGCCCGGTTCCCGATCTCGTGGCGCTCACGGAGACCCTGCGGGCGGTGCAGAACGAGAGCCTCCGCCAGATGGAGATCATCACGCAGGGCATCACGGACGCGATGGCGCGCATCCGGGAACGCACCCGGATCAGCGGCGACCCGACGCCGCGCGGCCTGGAGGACCTGTTCGGTCTCACTCGGCGCAACCTGGAGGACGCGCTCACCGTCACGGGTGACAGCGCCGACGCCCGCGGCGAAGGGAAGAGCGCGCGCGGGCGGATCCGGGCCGTCGCGATGGTCGGCCGGGTCGAGTCGGTGACGGTCGAAGCGCAGGCGATGCGGATGGCCTCGCACGAGCTGGCCGAGCAGCTCACGATCGCCGTGAACGCCGCCCTGGACGATCTGGGGTCCAAGGTCGGTCCCGGCGGGCGCGCCGGCGGGGCGGACGCCGAGGAACTGCGCAAGCGGGTGAGTGCGGCCCAGGACATGAGCATCGACCAGATGCGCACGTACACGCGTGCGCTGCGCGACATCATGTCGAGCATCGAAGGACCGGAGTGAGCGGATGGGTGACGTTGGTGACGAGCTCGAGGTCGATCCCGCGAAGATGCGCGAGGCGGCCGGTGGCATCAACACGGCGACCAACACGCTGCAGTCGCAGTTCGCTGGCTTCCAGCAGGAACTCGCGGCTCAGTCGGACGCCTTCGGCGACGACGACCTCGGGTCGCTGATCGCCGGCTTGTACCAGGCCATCCACGAAGTGGCGTTCGGATCGTACGCCGACAACACCGGCGCGATGAGGGGCCATGTGCAGGGCGTGCACGACCTCGCGACCGCCTACGAGACGGGCGAGCAGGCGAACACCGGTGAGATGAACGACGTCCGCAAGATTCTGGGGTGATGGGATGGGTCTGCAGTTGCCCGGAGCGCTCGCCACGCTTCTCAACGACCTCGGCTACATGTGGCCG
This sequence comes from Actinoallomurus sp. NPDC052274, assembly GCF_040679475.1. Classification (NCBI taxonomy): domain Bacteria; kingdom Bacillati; phylum Actinomycetota; class Actinomycetes; order Streptosporangiales; family Thermomonosporaceae; genus Actinoallomurus; species Actinoallomurus sp. NPDC052274. The sequence goes on along the minus strand of NZ_JBFAUT010000004.1, from coordinate 197,648 downwards.
ATGAGCGACGAGGACAAGCTGCTCACCATGGGCAGTGGCTGGCTCGGGTTCACCGGCACGATGGATCAGCCGGTCGGCGACGCGAACGCCCACGCCACCGCGATCTGGACTCAGCACAAGGGCGAGGGCGTCCAGGCCTTCGCGAACACCTGGAACGCCAAGGACGCTCCGCACAACAACCTCCTGGACGGCAAGACGGGCGGCACCATCATCGGCGCCGGTCTGATGATCTGCTCCGCCATCGTGCTCGCGCTGAAGATCAACGTCATCGTCCAGCTCGTCCAGTTGGCGATCGAGATCGCCCAGGCCTTCGCGACCGCCGCGGTGACGGCGGGCGGCTCCCTCCTGGAGATCCCGGTCTTCAAGGAGATCACCAGCAGGCTGGTGAACCTCTGCGTCAGCCTCGCCATGAACGCCGTCCTGGGTGGCTAGCGGAGCAGGCCCGGGAATCTTCAAGGCTGCGCAGAAGTTCTTCCGATTCCTCCGGAAGGAGGAGGGGACGGCGGCTCACGCGCATCCGAGGCCACCGCGTTTCAAGATGAAGAAGATGGAGCGCGAGTACCGAGGCGAACACCTGCCCGCGCCCAACAAGTCCTGGACGCATGGGTCACAGGTCCAGTACCTCGACGAGGCGGCGCGTCAGCGGTACCGCCTGACGGTGGGGAACGACGGGCGCCTGTACGACTCCTCGGGCCGTCTCTTCGACACGAGGAAGGGGACGTCGGCATGGACGCCCGACCGGAGGCGGGCCATCTACGTCATGGACGAACAGGGCAACCTCTACGCCTCGAACACCCAGATCGTCGGCCAGTTCCACCACTCGAGCTTCCTCGCGGGAAATCCGGTGGCCGGGGCCGGGGAGCTCGAGGTGGTCAACGGTAACCTCATGGCCATCTCGCGACAGAGCGGCCACTACAAGCCGACGCCCCAGCACCTCCAGCAGGTCACCGACCATCTCAGGGGCCAGGGACTGTTGTTCGGGCCTCATCACATCGAGTGGGGGATCTGATGACCGTGGACGGAAGGACGGATCCGTTGACCGAACCGCAGGGACTGATCAACGGCATCCTCTACGCCACGCAGTTCGAGCGGACGCTCGACGATGAGGTGGTCGATCGGATCGTCCGTGCCCTCCTCGAAGAACCGATCATGAACCTCACTCCTGAGCAGGAGTACGAGGGGATCGTCGCCGGCCTGCGCTCCGAGGAGCCGCTGACGGGTCAGATCCCCCAGCCGCACGACGAGAGGGCCGTTCGTGAGTTCCTCGCGAAGGTCGTGCGGCGGCTGGACGCGTTGCGACCCTGGCCGGAGCTCCCCATCGCGACGATCGGCCCCGAACACTGGCCCGAGTTCGGCGGCGCCCGGCCGATCGCCCGGGTGCAGGTGCCGATCCTCGACGTCCAGGACCGGCTCCGCGCCGTCTTCCACCGGCTCGACGACGGTCACGACATCCTCCTCCTCCGGCTGCGGTCCGGAGCGGAGGTCGCCCTCATCACCCCCTGGTGGGTCGGCAGCGACGACTCCGCGCTCCTGTTGAAGAGCCAGGACGTACCGGCGCAGCACGTGATCGAGGAGTTCAGGGCGGCCACGGGCTGGGGCCCGGACGACGTCACCCCACTTCCATGAGAGACGACCTCCCCCTTATTACGGGGTCCCGGCCCGAGCCGCAGTGTGGCGTCGGTGATCAGCCGCTGAGGCCGCGTTTCTGCGGGTGGACCGTCTCGCCCCGGGCGAGCATCTCAACGAATTGGGTGATGCGGCGGGCTCGGGTCTCGGCGCGTTTGGCGTTCGTGACCCGGTAGAGGATGGTGTAGCGGTTCTGGGAGGTGAGGATGTCGAACATCGCCTTCGCCCGGGGCTCCGCGGCCAGTGCGGCGGCCAGGTCGGCCGGCACCTCGATGCCGGCCTGTCCCGCGTAGGCGGTGTCCCAGCGGCCGTCGGCCTTCGCGCGTTCGACCTCGGCCGTTCCGGCCGGATGCATCCGGCCCTCGCCGACCAGCCGGGTGACGATCGAAACGTTCCGCGCCGACCAGGTACTTTGCTTCCCCCGGGGAGTGAAGCGCTGGCAGAAGGTACTCTCGTCCCGCCGTCGTAGCCGACTATCGATCCAGCCGTGGCATAGCGCCTCGTCGAGCGCCTGGTCATAGGTCAGGCTGGTTGGCCCGGTCGTGTTCTGCTTGGCGAGGACCAGCCACACCCCTGCCGAGCTGTCATGGTGCTCGCCGAGCCACTCCCGCCAGGCTCGGGCATCGGTGACGGTCAGTTCCGGTAGTTCGTCGCTCATCGTCATGCCTTGGCGGAGATGGGCTTTTCGGTGGAGGAGTTCGCGGTCATGCCGGCAGACGCTACGGCATGTCTCCGGCAGCGACCAGGCCGCCCTGTCGGCGCTGCTCGAACTACGCCAGGTGTTGCCGGCCAGGATCGCCGACCGGCTTGGCGAGCTGGACGCCGCGTTCACGACTCGGCAAGGGAGTCACCGGACCGACCGCGCCCCGCCAGGACTACCGGGACCCCAATATCCGAGCAAATCGTTACGATCGACCAGTGGCTCACACCGTTACCGTCGCGGAGCGACCCCGCCGACGCCTGCGGACCGCCGTCGGCGTCATCGGCGTACCGGTGGTCGTCGTCGGGGTGACCGCGGCGTTCGGCGGCCTGCGCGCCGCGCCGACCGGCCCGGCGAAGACCCCGGTGGGCAGGCCGATCGACCAGGGCCCGTTCACGGTGACCGTGTTGAACGCCCGTACCGCCGACGTGAAGCAGTTCAGCGGGCCGCCCAAGCACTCCCTGATCGTCACGGCGCGGGTCGTGAACACCAGCGCCAAGTCCTGGGGGATCGTCACCTTCCTCGGCGGCGTCGTCGCCGCACCCAAGCCGGGCCGCTACGCCGACGCGGACCCCATGGACTCCATCGGCATGATCTCCGGCGCCAAGACCAGTGACCTCCACCCTCGCCTGCCGATCGACGTTCAGTTGGTGTGGGCGCTCCCGACCGGCACCAACCCGGGCGACGTCACGCTGGCCTTCCGCAAGTGGACGTACGGCCAGAGCTTCACCAACGACGTCTTCGACTGGACGGTCACAAAGCAGTCGCCGTTCACCGCGACGGTCACCCTCCCCGTACGAGCGGGGGCGCGGTCATGATGATCCTCCGGCGGGCACTCGCCGGCCTGGGCGCGGTCGTCCTGTGCGCGCTGGCCATGTGGTTCACCAACGTCAAACCCCACCTCGTGGCACGGCTGCAGACGCCGCTGCTCGCGCACGGCCGCATCGGCACGGCCGTGGACAACCGGGTCTTCAGCGTCAAGGTCGATCGCGTGGACGTGGCGAGCGGCATCGTCAAGCACGACTCCCTCAGCGGCGGCCGGCGGATGACCACCCCCGGCATCTTCGTCATCGTCTATGTGAGCGCGAAGAGCAACCTCAAGCCGCTCCAGCTCGGCCACGCGCGACTGGAGACGCGCGGCGGCCTCTCGTACGACGAGACGGGCCGGTCGGACATCTTCACCTCGGACGCCTCGCTCGAGCCGATGCTGTGGCGGTCGACCTTCTACGTCTTCGAGATCCCCAAGGACCGACTGGCCGGCGCGCGGTTCGTCGTCGGACAGAGCGACCTGGTCGACAACCTGTCCGCGGAGACCGCCGTGGACCTCGGCCTCACCGCGAGCCGGACGGCCCGGCTCCTGACCGGTCCCCCGACCGACTACGCCCTCAAGTCGAGCTGACCATGTACACGATGCCGCCACCCGATCCGCTGGAGACCACGGTCCCGGACCCGGTCATGCGCCGCCGGCCGCGGTTGTCCCCCGGCCGGCGCCGGATGGTGGAGGCCGGCGCGTTCGCCGTGCTGGCCACCGCCTACCTCGTCGCCGAGTGGACGGACCACGTCCATCAGGCGTCCTCGACCTGGACCCGGCCCGAGAAGGTCAGTGTCGTGCGCTTCGGGACGCCCGGCGTGCTGGGCCGGGCCGAGTGGCGGATGCTCGGCCAGGACGGGGCCGCGTCGGCGAAGTCCCGCCTCGCGCCGCCCGGCGCCGTACACCTGACGCTCCTGCTGCAGGTCCACCCGCTCGACGCCCAGGGCGTGAAGGACGCCAAGGGCGCCGCGTTCCAGGTACGGGACCCGCAGGGGCACATCTGGACGGCCTACGGGGACGTCGGTGGCGGCAAGGACCCGGCCGTCGGCTCGGTGACGCGGGTGACGGTCACGACGGACGTCCCGGCGAAGGCGGCGAGTACGGTCCTGCTGGAGGTACGAGCGAACGCGCCGGCCGGGGGGAGGAAGACCGGGCCGATCCGGATTCTGCGGTTCGCGCACTGACGCGGCCGACCACCAGGTCGAAGGCGGCGGCCAGCAGGCACACGCGCAGCACCTGGTGGACCAGCTCGACGGGGAACTCCACCATGGTCAACCGCGGCTGCCACCACCCGAGCTCGTGCGGGCCCAGCAGGTAGTACACCCCTCGCTCGGTCACCGGGACGAGCGCCTCCAGGCCGGTGAACAGCGCGCAGAACACCCCGAACGGCAGCATCCCCGCTCGGAACACCATCCGGAGGCCGTACACGGCGGGCAGCCACTTATCGCGCAGCTCCCGAGTCAGCACCTCCCGAGGGGTGTGCGGACGGTCGATGCCGCTCGCGAAGACCACCTTCCGGCCGAGCCATCCCTGGCCGAGCGCCGCCTCCTCCTCGGCGGTGACGCCCAGGATCACGCCCGCGATGACGAGCCACACCAGAGAGCCGAGGACCGCGTCCTTGAAGAGCGGCCACATCGTGTTGAACGTCCCGAACACCGGCCCGAGGGACCTGCCCAGATCCACCCAGGCGACCCGCCCCGTGATCCAGCCGGTGACGTCACCCCGCACCTGGTCGACCGTGAAGATCCCGAAAAGCGTCCAGTTCACCTCGCAGAAGGCGATGCAGACACCGCCGACACCAGGCCACCGCGGTTCGACGACACGCTCGGCGACGAACTTCACGGCGAAGAAGACGACCGTGCAGATGATCGCGACCCAGAGGTGGTCCTGCAGAGCTATCAGGATCTTCATTCCGGCCGTCGCACCGAAAATCCCGCCCTGGGCGGTGCCCCGGCCGGCCGCGCTCTGCACGAACTCCTTAGCGTCGTCGGCGAACCAGCCCCAGGCCAGGTAGAAGATCATGAACGGGAGCAGCGCCCGGGTGATCGCGTCGAGGATGCCCTCCTCCTCGGCGGCGGCCCACGACGTCAGGCGCTCGTCGACCTCGCGCGCCTGGACGGCCGGCAGGCCCTCACGGACGCTGTGCACCATCGCGGCCGTGACGCCGAGCGACACCATGACCGTGAGGCTGAGCACGATGATCGGGATGACGGAGTTGTGCAGCCCGAAGTGGTATCCGGCGAGGAAGAGCAGATAGCGGAGCACCTCCCCGACGGTGAACCACAGGGCGAGCGGGACCGCGAACCGGCCGGCCAGCCGGAGCGTGGTCCAGGGCAGCATCACCGGGGACGTACGAAGCACAGTTCGCGATCGTAACGACTTCCGGCCACAAGTCCGTAGAGGCGGACAAAGCAGAAGGTCCCGCCGCCACCCGAGGGTGACCGGCGGGACCTTCGTGTCGATGCTAGATCGCGACCTCGAGCGCGGCGATCTCTCCGGTCGTCGCGGTCACCTGCGAGTCGACGCTGACGCCGCCCGGAGCGAGCACGCGGATCGTCCAGTCGCCGGGCGCGGCGAAGAACCGGAAGACCCCCTCCTCGCTGGTGACGACCTCACCGGTGAACTCACCGGTCGCGTCGAGCAGGCGCGCGTACGCACCGGACACCGGGGTGCCCGCGCGCACGACCGTGCCCTGGATGACCGCTTCGTTCGCCAGATCGACCGTGGCAGGCAGGCTCGCCGTCTGGGTCGGAGCTCCGCAACCGTCGCTCATTGTTCCTCCTTGCTGCTATGCGCGTCCTTGGCCGGCGAGCGGCTACTTGGCCTCGCCGAGCTCGACCGGCACGCCCACGAGCGAGCCGTACTCGGTCCAGGAGCCGTCGTAGTTCTTCACGTCCGGCAGGCCCAGCAGCTCGTGCAGGGCGAACCAGGTGTGCGACGAGCGCTCACCGATGCGGCAGTACGCGATGGTCGGCTTCGACAGGTCGACGCCGGCCTCCTCGTAGAGCTTCTTCAGCTCCTCGTCCGACTTGAAGGTGCCGTCGTCGTTGGCGGCCTTCGACCACGGGATGTTGCGCGCGGTCGGGACGTGGCCGGCCCGCTGCGCCTGCTCCTGCGGCAGGTGCGCCGGGGCGAGGAGCTTGCCGGAGAACTCGTCGGGCGAGCGGACGTCGACGAGGTTCTTCGTGCTGATCGCCTCGACGACCTCGTCGCGGAAGGCGCGGATCGTGTGATCCTGCTCCTGGGCGACGTAGTTCGTCTTCGGACGGGACGGGACGGCCTCGACGAGCTCGCGGGAGTCGAGCTCCCACTTCTTACGGCCGCCGTCGAGCAGCTTGACGCTCTGGTGGCCGTACAGCTTGAAATACCAGTACGCGTACGCGGCGAACCAGTTGTTGTTGCCGCCGTACAGGATCACGAGGTCGTCGCCCGCGATGCCCTTCTCGGAGAGAAGGTTCTCGAACCCGGTCTTGTCCACGAAGTCGCGGCGCACCGGGTCCTGCAGTTCGGTCTTCCAGTCGATGCGGACGGCGCCACGGATGTGGCCCTTTTCGTAGGCGCTGGTGTCCTCGTCGACCTCGACGAGGACGACACCCGGGTCGTCGAGGTGAGCCTGCACCCAGTCGGCTTCGACCAGGACGTCGGAGCGGCTCATGCGTGGTCCTCCTTGGTGGAGTCGGCGGATCGTTCTTCGGGTGTTCGTGGCATGGCCGTGGTCTCAGGCGAACCCGGCCTAGGGTGCGACTCGCCGTGGAGCGAGCCGCCGGATCAGCAGATAAGCCTCGCATCCCAGGCAGAACCCGAAGGCCGCGTTGAGGAACGCCGCGACCAGCGCGAACGCCGTCGCGGTCATCCCCACCTCGGGGACCTTCAGGATGTATCCGATCACCCCGGTGAGGGCGAACGCCGCACCCACTCCCTGTGCGAAGCGGGGCGGCGCCTCCGGCTCGAGCTCCCGCGGAGCGCCGAGCCGAGGGCGGACGAGCGCCTGGTAGATCAGGCCGTACGGGGCGTTGCGGAGCCCGAAGACGACTCCGACGACGAACACGACGGCCTGGGCCGCCAGTAGCAACCAACTACCGGTCACGAGAACGACGACCAAGATGAACGATGTGAGGGCCGCGCCGAAACGCTGACCCCGTGGGTCGACCTGCATCGGCTGATGCTCCCGGTGACTGCTGTGGTGCGACGGGCTGGACGGGCTCAGATGCCTCAGGCCGCAGGACAGAGCGCGGTCGCGACGCGGCAGAAGTCGACCGCCCGTCGCTTCGTCAGCAACTCTGTCCAGGAACGCACGGACACGATGGTAAGCGCCGTCTCGCTCAACGTAAAACCCCGTCTCGGCAATCGAGACGTGAACCCGGCCCCATGCACCTGGTCGACCTGCGCGAACACTCTGCGAAGGATCTTGAATACTCCGGCGCGCCGAGGCCGCGCCGCAGGTGCGGGAGTGACGTGACGCACCTCAGACGACTGCTTCGCCGAGGGCGGCGATGATGTCGGCCTTGCGGGGCAGACCGGAGCCGCGGCGTACGATCCGCCCGGACGCGTCGAGCACCAGCACGGTCGGCGTGCGCAGGACGTTCAGCCGGCGGACGAGATCGAGATGCGCCTCCGCGTCGAGCTCGACGTGGGTCACGCCGTCGACCATGCCCGCCACCTCACCCAAGACCCGCCGGGTCGCGCGGCACGGCGCGCAGAACGCCGAGGAGAACTGCACCAGGGTCGCCCGGTCCCCGAGATCGGCCCCGAGCTCGGCGGCGTCGAGACGCTCCACGTCACCCTCCCTCCGCGCACGCAGCACACCGCTCCGGTGCCGCCAGATCAGGCCGAACACCGTGGCCAGGACGAGCGCCGCCACCGCGACGTAGACACCGGTCATCACCGGTTCTCAAGGCGCGCGCCGCGCCCGGCATTCCCGCCGCACGGTCCGCGGACGAGAGAGCGCCGCGTCCGTCCTCGCCCGGGCCTCAGACCCGGACGCTGAGCAGCCGCCGGCCGTCGACGGTACGCACCTCGACCGCCGCGATCCGGTCCTTGGGGAACATGGATGATCCGGCGAACTCGGCGGAGCCCTCGTACTCCACCTCCCAGCCGCCCGCGATGTCCCGCCGCCCGTCCCGGTCCACGGCGACCAGGTGGCAGCGGGTCTCCGCCGGGGCTCCGGTGAGACGGACCGTGAACGCGGTCCCCCAGTCCTGGGCTCGCAGGGTGATCCGGGCGCTGACGCCGGTGGCGGCGTCCCTGCCCTGGACGGTCGTGGCGACCGCCGAGGGGCTCGGGGTGGGCGGGCCCGGTGTGGGCGTGGCAGCGGGGCCGGCGACCGGCCGGTTCGCCCCGAGGCCGAACCCCGTGGCGACCCCCGCCCCTCCCGTGACGAGGGCGACGGCCGCGGCGACCGCCAGCCACCGGCGGTTCCGGTGACTCCGCGCCCGGTGCTCGGCGGCGGCGCGGTCGAGCACCGACTCCAGGAGTTCCGGTGGCGGGGCGTCGACCTCCGCGATCTGCTCCTCGGTCACCCGGCCCAGCAGGGCGGGCAGGCCCGCGAGGCCGACCAGTTCGTCACGGCACCGGCGGCACCGCTCCAGATGCTCGTCGACCAGGGCGCGCTCCGCGGGATCGATCGCGCCGAGGACGTACACCCCGAGCAGCGCCCGGAGATCGGCGCATCGGGCACTCGTCGTCATGGCGCCAACCCCCGCTCCTCCAATGCCAGTTTCAGCGCGCGCAGCGCGTAGTACGTCCGCGACTTCACCGTCCCCGCCGGTATTCCCAGCACCGCCGCCGTCTCGGCCACCGATCGTCCCCGGTAGTAGGTCTCGACCAGCACGGCCCGGTGCTCGGAGCTGAGGTCCGCCAGCGCCTCGGCGACGGTCCACGACTCGAGGGCGCGGTCGATGTCGTCCCCGGCGGGCAGCGCGGCGAGCGCCGCCTCGCCGATCTCGGGCGGTCGTGACCGCCGCGACCGGAGCGCGTCGACGACCAGGTTGCGGGCGACCGTGAACAGCCAGGGCCGTACGGGGCGGCCGACCAGCGCGCCGGGATGACGCCAGGCGCGCAGCAGCGTCTCCTGGACGATGTCCTCGGCCTGCTGGCGATCGCCACCGGTCAGCCGCAGGACGTACCCCAGGAGCGGGCCGCCGTGCTCGGCGTACAGTGCGCGGAGCAGCCGCTCGTCCGCAGTGGGTCCCACACCCTCGACACGTATCCAGGCGGCGGAAGGTTCATCGGGACTTCCGGGTCGTCTCCCGGGTCGATCGTCCCGATCCCGATCAGCGGACGTTGAGGCTGTCGAGTTTGACGTTCCGCGCGGTGGTCGACACGCGCAGGCCCTGCTGCTCGACCTTGACGTCGGTGATCTGCGTGTTCAGCGGAAGGCCCTTGACGGACATCGTGAAGGTGAACGCCTGACGGACCAGGCCCACCGGAACGGTCGTCCCGCCCGCCTTGACCGACTGCGGGACGACCCGGACGCCGCGGCCCGCGGGCTGCACGGTCACCGTGGCCGTGACCGTCTGCGTGATGCCCAGGACGGTGTACGGGCCGCGCACCTGCAGGTCGGAGCCCGCGGCCGAGACCTTCATGTCGTGCGGCGCGGACTTGTTCACGTCGTCGTAGCCGACGGTGGCCGTGGAGGTCGCCGAGTCCGCGACCATCTTGGAGGAGTCGCCGTGCATCGCGTCGGACATCGGCGCGGTGACGCCCTTGAGCGCGACCGTCGTGCCGGTGAGGTGGACCCCCTGCTCGGTGAGGTCCCCCACGTTGATGTCGATCTCGTTGTACCGCCCGTCGATCGCCTGGGTCAGGAACGGGAAGCCCTTGATGGACACGTCGGGGGTGTGGTCGAGCTGGTACTGCGAGGCGACGTTCTTGGCGATCTCGTTCTGCGCCACCCGGCGGCCGATGATGTCGCCGGCGACGGCGATTCCGCCGAAGACGATCAGCAGAATCAGGCAGATAACAAATGCTTTGCGCATGTCTCCCCCGGTCGGCGATAGGCGATCACCATACCGATGGCGCCACCGCGCCGGGGTCACACCGGGTGATGAGATCGGCCACTGCCGGGTCGCCCCGCAGAACCAGGCGAGGACGCGCCGGCCACGACCGGGACGCCGCGGACGCCGACCGGCCGGGCACCGGCCCGGGACCGGTTCGGCGTCGCGGCCGTGGCGTTCTCACCCGCCCGCGAACGGGGGCAGGACCTCGACCGTGCCGCCGTCGGGCAGCGTGACGGCCCCGGGGTCCCGCGTGCCGACCGGAGCGCCGTCCACCAGGAAGGAACTGCGGGCGAGAACGCGCCCGAAGTCCGCCCCCCGATCGGCCGCGGCGACCTTCAGCGCCTCCGCCAGCGTGGTGGCGTCGTACGGCTCCTCCGCCGTCCCCGCCGCCGCGCGCGCGGCGGCCCAGTACCTGATCAGGCCCTTCGCCATGCTCCCCCTTTCCTGGTCTACACCACTCGGGTAGTGAGTGCTTTTCCCGCATTCGATATCCTCGCCTATTAGGGATCCGGGCAGCGTCGCCCTCGGGTCCTCGACGTCTTTTCGGGCCCCAAACGAGGAGGCCGTATGAGTAGCCTGCTGTTGCTGACCAACGTGCTCGAGCCCTCCGACGAGGTCCTGCCCGCCCTGGGCCTGCTGCTGCACTCCGTTCGCGTCGCGCCGGCCGAGGGCTCCGCCCTCATCGACGCGCCCCCGGCCGACCTGGTGCTCGTCGACGCGCGCCGGGATCTCGCCCACGCCAAGAGCCTCTGCCGCCTCCTCCGCACCACCGGCCTCGACGCTCCGCTCATCGCGATCGTCACCGAGGGTGGCCTGGCCGCCCTCACCGCCGAGTGGGGGCTCGACGACGTCTTCCTGCAGACCGCCGGTCCCGCCGAGGTCGAGGCGCGGATCCGGCTGGCGGTCGGCAAGGTGGCCGCCGGCCAGCCCGATGACGTTCCCGGCGAGATCCGCAGCGGCGAGCTCACGATCGACGAGGCGACCTACACCGCGCGGCTGCGCGGGCGCGTGCTCGACCTGACTTTCAAGGAGTTCGAGCTGCTCAAGTACCTCGCCCAGCACCCCGGCCGGGTCTTCACCCGCGCCCAACTGCTGCAGGAGGTCTGGGGGTACGACTACTTCGGCGGCACCCGCACGGTCGACGTGCACGTCCGGCGGCTGCGGGCCAAACTCGGCGCCGAGTACGAGTCGCTGATCGGAACGGTGCGAAACGTCGGGTATCGATTCGTCGCCGATACCCGGCCGACCGAGGAAGGAGCCCCCGCCCACCGGTGAGCGGGGGCTCGATCGTCTCAAGGGTCAGCACGGCGACGCGCCCCCCGCCTGCCGCTCCCGTGGCGGCCGTACCGGCGAAGGACCGTTCGGGGCCGCCTAAGGCGTACCGAATGCTCGGCAACCGCGCGCCCCAAAGGGGTCAAAGCCCGCATATCAGCGCCACGGGCGAGGTATTTCCCGAGCATCCGGCACACCCCTCGCGACCACCGCCCCGGGCGGCCGCCGGATGGTCGCCTCCGACGCAGGCGGACTGCTCGCCGAGCGCGGTCGTGGCCTGTCGATCGTCGACCACTTAGCCGTCGCCCGGCTGGAGGACGAGCGGTCCGGGGAGCTCAGGGCCTTCCACTGGCGGATGCTGCGCCTAGAACGCAGTGGATGCCAGGGATAAGCCTGTGAAGTGCGTAATGCTCGGTGAACCTGCCAAAAGCAGGTCCCTTACCAGGACGAATCACCCGGCTATGCGGCCTTTCTTGCACCTGGCACCGAACGCTGCCCCTCTGAGGGCGGCGTTCGGCACGTCAGCGCGGCGGCGCGGACCATCCCGAATCTTGCGGCGGCGGGCCGTCCTGCGAATACGGGCCGTCCGGCAGCACAGCGCCGGCGTCGCCCGGCCGAGGTGCGAGGTGGCCGCCGTAGGGACCCTGACCTCCCGGACCCGCCTGCGGCGGTCCGTACGGGCCGGATGGCACCGGCGGGTACGGCTGCCCCGGGCCGGGGCCGTACGTCACAGGGCGCCGCCCACGTACGACCGCCACGATGACCACGGCCAGGATCCCGAGGATCGCGACGGGTATCAGGATGACCATGAGTGCGAGTGCCGCCATCACGCCTTCGTCTCGGCTCGGTGTTCTCCGGGAGTCCGCTCAGCGAGAGCCGTACGGGCCGTACGGGAAGCCCTGTGGGTCGTCGGGGGCGGAACGCCACGGATCACGGTACCCGCGCTGCTCGGTCCGGTCGTACGCGCGTGCGGTGTCCGCGTACTCGTCCTGCGGATCGGGTGACCCGTACGAGTGCCGCCCGGCGGAGCCGCGGGCGGAACGCGGCGGCACGTAGGGATCACCGGTGGCCGCGCCGTACGAGTCGGCGGGCGCGCCGTACGAGGGCTGAGAGGGCGTCTCTCGCGGCCGTCGCGGGGCCGGCACGTACGGCTCCCACTCCGCGCTCTGAGCGGCCCGGGACGGCGCGTACGGCTCCCAGTCCGAGGCCTCGGCGGGCCGGGGCGGCGCGTACGCCTCCCGATCCGGGCTTTGAGCGGCTCGAGGCGACTCGTACGGCTCCCAGTCCGAGCCCTGAACGGGCCGGGGCGGCGCGTACGGCTTCCGCGCGGGCCCGCCGTGGGACTCGCGGGGCGGCTCGGCGTACCCATCGCGGCGGGCGGCGTGGGAGTCGCGCGGCCGGGCGGCGGATCCGTACGCGTCGTAGGCCGCGGGGGCGGGCCGGTAGGCGTCGTACGCCGCCGGCCGCGGCGGCTCGGGCGCGGGCCGGTACGGCGTGGGCTCGAGGTCCTCGTCCTCGTACTCGGCGTCGTAGCCCTCGTAGTCCTCCGCGAAGGCGGCGTCCGGGCCGGTCGGAACCCAGCGACGACCCATGACCGCGAGTAGGAGAACGAGGAGCAGCACAGCGACGGGCACGGCGAGCGCACCGGCCATGATCGGGAGTCCGGGATCGCCCACGACGACCGCCTTCCGCGCAGGTGAGGGCCTGATCGTATGGCAACGTTCGCGCCGGATGGAAGGCTCCGGACAGATCTTCTGACTTCAATGGTCAAAGGGGCCGAGACTACGCTCGCGGTCGTGGACGTGATGACACGGGAACGTTTGACGGACGACGAGGTCAGAGGCGCGTTGGCGGTCGTGGAGGCGGCCGCGGCGGCCGACGGCGTAGGACCGCTGGGCGAGAGCGCGCTGTTGCGGTTGCGGGACGGCGGCGGCGCGGTCCTCACGCGCGACGGGGAGACCCTCACGGGGGTCGGGGTCCTCGACCGCGACGTGGCCGAGTTCGCGGTCCATCCGGAGTTCCGGCGCCGGGGGCACGGCCGTGCCCTGGCCACCGCCCTGCGCGGGCAGGCCGGTTCGCTCCGGGTGTGGGCGCACGGTGAGCTGCCGGGCGCGGTGGCGCTGGCCGGTTCGCTGGGCTTCGAGCGGTTTCGGGCGCTGTGGCAGATGCGCCGTCCGCTGGACGCGTCGCTGCCGGAGGTGCCGTGGCCCGCGGGCGTGCGGCTGCGGACCTTCCAGGCGGGGGCGGACGAGGACGCCTGGGTGCGGGTGAACGCCCGGGCCTTCGCGGACCACCCGGAGCAGGGCGCCTGGACCCGCGCGGACCTCGAGCGGCGCGAGCGCGAGCCGTGGTTCTCCCCGGAGGGGTTCTTCCTCGCGGAGCGGGCCGGCGAGCTGATCGGCTTTCACTGGACGAAGGTGGAGGACGGTGTGGGCGAGGTGTACGTCGTCGGCGTCGACCCGTCCGCCCAGGGTCTGGGGCTCGGCCGGGCGCTGACCCTGACCGGCCTGCATCACCTGAGGTCGCTCGGCCTGCCGACGGTCATGTTGTACGCCGACGAGTCCAACACTCCCGCCACCGGCCTGTACGAACGGCTCGGCTTCGAGCACTTCGCCACCGACGCGATGTACCGCGCCCCGGCCCGCTGACCGGGCCCGGTGTCAGACGCCCGCCCGGCTCCTTCGGGGGGCCGGGCGGGTGCCTCATCCTGGGGTGTTAACCGTACGGACGCCCTACGGAAGGGCTACTTTTCCGACAAGTCACGATCACGTTCATCTTCCGTTCATCTGGATCGGAGTGACTGGACATCTCTCCTCCTTAGCGTCGGGACTCGACGGTGCCTCCCGATCGTGCGAACGCTCGGGGCCCCGCCCCCACACTTGATTCGAGGAGAGACTTCGGTGATCAACAGCACTCGGCTGGCCGCTCTTGGCGGCGTAGCCCTTGCGGGTGCGCTCGCGCTGACCGCGTGCGGTACGGACGACAACGGCAGCAAGGGCAGCGGCAGCGGCGGCACCGCTGCGAGCGGCGACTGCGTGAAGAGCACGGTGAACGCCGCCGGCTCGACGGCCCAGGCCAACGCGATCAGTGAGTGGACCAAGGGCTACCAGCAGAACTGCGCCGGAGCGAACCTCAACTACAACGCCAACGGTTCGGGCGCGGGCATCCAGGCGTTCACGCAGGGCCAGGTGGCCTTCGCCGGCTCCGACTCCGCGCTCAAGCCGGAGGAACACGGCCCGGCCGACGCGCGCTGCAAGGCGGGCAAGGCCCTGGACCTGCCGATGGTCATCGGCCCGATCGCGGTCGTCTACAACCTCAAGGGCGTCGACGGCCTGCAGCTGTCGCCGACCACCCTGGCGAGCATCTTCGCCGGCAAGGTCAAGTCCTGGGACGACGCGTCGATCAAGAAGGACAACCCGCAGGCGAAGCTGCCCAGCACCCCGATCAAGACGGTGCACCGCGCCGACGACTCGGGCACGACGGACAACTTCACCAAGTTCCTCACCGCCACCGCGCCGGACATCTGGAAGTTCGAGGGCGGCAAGAAGTGGACCGCTCCGGGCGGCCAGGGCGCCACCAAGTCCGACGGCGTCTCCACGGTCGTGAAGCAGACCGACGGCGCGATCGCCTACGCGGAGCTGTCCTACGCCACCAACGGCAAGCTGCAGACCGCGAAGATCGGCAACGGCGCGAACCAGTTCGTCGAGCCCTCCGCCGAGACCGCGTCCCAGGGTGCGGCGGGTGCCCAGATCGTCGGCACCGGCAACGACCTCGCCCTCAAGGTCGACTACAAGACCAAGCAGGGTTACCCGATCATCCTGTTCACCTACGAGATCGCCTGCGAGAAGGGTCTCCCCGACCAGCAGGCGAAGTTCGTCAAGTCCTACCTGACCTACACCTCGAGCCAGCAGGGCCAGTCGGTGCTCAGCGGCCTCGGCTACGCGCCGCTGCCCGACTCGATCCTGACCAAGGTCCAGGCCGCCGTGAAGGGCCTGTCCTGA
Organism: Actinoallomurus sp. NPDC052274; assembly: GCF_040679475.1. Lineage (NCBI taxonomy): Bacteria > Bacillati > Actinomycetota > Actinomycetes > Streptosporangiales > Thermomonosporaceae > Actinoallomurus > Actinoallomurus sp. NPDC052274. Next base: position 182,240 of record NZ_JBFAUT010000004.1, on the reverse strand, counting down.
CCGAAGTGAGTACCGAGCCGGTGCGGGAGACCCGTACCGGCTCGGTCGCATGCATGTGAAGAGATCTCTATGAACGACAGGGTGAGTCGGTGGGCATGGGAGGCCGGATGACCAGCGAGACCCTCGAGCAGGGCGCGACCCGCGCTCTGGGCGGCAAAGCCCGCAAGATGAGTACCGGGCGTCTCGGGGACCGGCTGTTCGGCCTGTCCGCGAAAGGCTCCGGCATCCTGCTGCTCGCGATCATGGCGGCGATCGCGGTGTTCCTCATCGTGAAGGCGCTGCCGGCACTGCGGGCGGACAAGGCCAACTTCCTCACCTCACAGGAGTGGAACCCCGACGCCGCGCAGTCGCGGTTCGGGATCGCCCAGCTCACCTTCGGCACGGTCCTGTCGTCGGTGCTCGCGCTGATCCTGGCCACGCCCGTCGCGGTGGGGATCGCGCTGTTCATCGCGTTCTACGCGCCGCGGCGGCTCGCGGACGGGCTCGGCTACGTCGTCGACCTGCTCGCCGCGGTGCCCAGCATCGTGTACGGCCTGTGGGGCCTGCAGTTCTTCGTCCCGAAGATGAACAGCGTCGCGACCTTCCTGCACGACGACTTCGGCTGGATCCCGCTGTTCGGCGGCGACACGGTCGGCGGGCAGTGCATCCTGACCGCGTCGATCGTGCTGGCGATCATGATCCTGCCGATCATCTCGTCGATCACCCGCGAGGTCTTCCTGCAGGTGCCGCGGCCCAACATCGAGGCCGCCCTCGCCCTCGGCGCGACGCGCTGGGAGGTCATCCGGATGGCGGTCCTGCCGTTCGGCCGCTCCGGCATGATCAGCGCCTCGATGCTCGGCCTCGGCCGGGCCCTCGGCGAGACCATCGCGGTCGCGCTGGTCCTGGGCACCGCCTCCGGGATCAGCCTGCACCTGCTGAAGCCGGGCGGCAACACCTTCGCCGCCAACATCGCCAACACGTTCGCGATGGCCGGGAAGACCGGGCAGAGCGCGCTCATCGCCTCCGGTCTGGTGCTCTTCGTCATCACCCTTCTCGTGAACATGGCCGCCCGCGCGGTCATCGCCCGCCGCAAGGAGTTCGTGTGAGCACCGTCAACCGGGTGAGCACCGTCGACCTCACCGGCCCGTCCGGGCTCCGCAAGTTCAAGGACAAGCTCGCGTTCGTCGCGGTCTGCTGCGCCTTCGCGCTGGCCGTCATCCCGCTGGTGACGCTGCTGTACACGGTCATCAAGAACGGCGCCAAGCGGTTCGACATGGAGTTCTTCACCCACTCGATGAACGCCATCGGCGGCCGCGACGCGGGCGGCGGCGCGTACCACGCGATCATCGGCACGATCGAGCAGGTCGGGCTGGCCAGCGTGATCTCGATCCCCATCGGCGTGCTCACCGCGGTCTACCTCGTCGAGTACGGCGGGAACCGCAGGCTGGCGAAGGTCGTGACGTTCTTCGTCGACGTCATGACGGGCGTGCCGTCGATCGTGTCGGGCCTGTTCGTGTTCGCCTTCTGGATCGCGCTGCTCGGCTTCGAGTACATGGGCTTCGCCGGCTCGATGGCGCTGTCCGTGCTGATGCTGCCGACCGTCGTCCGGGCCACCGAGGAGATGCTCAAGCTCGTCCCGAACGACCTGCGCGAGGCGTCGTACGCGCTCGGCGTGCCGCGCTGGCGGACGATCTGCTTCGTCGTCCTGCCGACGGCCTTCACCGGCATCATCACCGGCGTCATGCTGGCCATCGCCCGCGTCATGGGCGAGACCGCCCCGCTGCTGATGACGGTGTTCGTCACCACGGCGATCAACAACAGCCCGTTCAAGGGCCCGCAGATGGCGCTGCCGCTGTTCGTCTGGGACCAGGCGCAGCTCCCCCAGCAGGTCGCCGTCGACCGGGCGTGGGCCGGCGCGCTCACACTGATCCTCTTCGTCATGCTGCTCAATCTCGCGGCGCGCCTCATCGCCCGCCTGCGCAAGCCCGTATCCCGATAGGAGTACTCCCCCCATGGCCAAGCGGATCGAGGTCTCCGGGCTGAACGCCTACTACGGCAAGACCCGGGCCATCGAGGACATCTCGATGACGATCGAACCGCGCTCGGTGACCGCGTTCATCGGCCCCTCCGGGTGCGGCAAGTCGACGTTCCTGCGGACCCTCAACCGGATGCACGAGGTGATCCCGGGCGCGCGGGTCGAGGGCAAGGTGCTCCTCGACGAACTGGACCTGTACGGGTCGGGCGTCGACCCCGTCGCCGTACGGCGGGTGATCGGCATGGTCTTCCAGCGACCGAACCCGTTCCCCACCATGTCGATCTACGAGAACGTCGTCGCGGGCCTGAAGCTCAACGGCGTCCGCCGCAAGTCGCAGCTCGACGAGATCGTGGAGAAGTCCCTGCGCGGGGCGAACCTGTGGAACGAGGTCAAGGACCGGCTGGGCCGCCCGGGGGCCGGCCTGTCCGGTGGTCAGCAGCAGCGGCTCTGCATCGCCCGCGCCATCGCGGTCGAACCGCAGGTCCTGCTGATGGACGAGCCCTGCTCGGCGCTGGACCCCATCTCGACGCTGGCGATCGAGGACCTGATCGCGAACCTGAAGGACCAGTACACGATCGTCATCGTCACCCACAACATGCAGCAGGCGGCGCGGGTCAGCGACCGTACGGCCTTCTTCAACCTCGCGGGACCCGGCAAGCCGGGCCGGATGGTGGAGATCGACGACACCAACAAGATCTTCACGAACCCGGGCGAGAAGGCCACGGAGGACTACATCACCGGCCGCTTCGGCTGATGCCGGACGAGAACGGGGCGGGAGGGCCGCTCGGCCCTCCCGCCCCGCCCGGCGTACCGCCGGAGTTGGCCCGTTCCACAGCCGGATCAGGCGAACAGGTGCTCGATCCAGTAGGCGAGAGCGGCGACGATGCCCGCCGCCGGAATCGTCAGGACCCAGGCGAACACGATGTTGCCCGCGACACCCCAGCGGACCGCCGAGATCCGCTTGGTCGATCCGACGCCCATGATCGCGGCGGTGACCGTGTGCGTCGTGGACACCGGCGCCTGCCAGATGAACGCGGTCGCGTACAGGACGCTGGCCGCGGTCGCCTCGGCGGCGAACCCCTTCGGCGGGTCGAGCTCGATGACCTTGCGGCCGAGGGTCCGCATGATCCGCCAGCCGCCGGCGTACGTCCCGAGGGACAGCACCGCGGCGCACAGGAGGATCACCCACACCGGAACGTGCGAGTCGGCGGCCGACTGGTACCCGGTCGTGACGAGCGCGAGCACGATGATGCCCATGGTCTTCTGGGCGTCCTGCAGGCCGTGACCGAGGGCCATCGCCGCCGCGGACAGCGACTGCGCGATGCGGAACCGCCGCCCGACCTTGCTGGGGTTCGAGTTGCGGAAGATCCACAGCATCACGACCATCACCAGGTAGCCGAGGACCAGCCCGATCAGCGGCGACAGCACCATCCACAGGACGACCTTGTAGATGACGCCGTGCCACAGCACGCTGCTGGACGCCGCCAGGGCCGCCCCGATCAGCCCGCCGACCAGTCCGTGGGTGGACGAGGAGGGCAGGCCGTAGTACCAGGTGACGAGGTTCCACACGATCGCGCCGATCAGCGCGGCAGCGACGATCGACAGGCCGTGCATGTCCTTCGGCGGATCGATGATGCCGCTGCCGACCGTCTTGGCGACCCCCGTACCGAGGAACGCCCCGACGAGGTTCATGACGGCGGCCATCGCCAGGGCGGCCCGGGGGGTGAGCGCCCTGGTGGAGACGGACGTGGCGATCGCGTTCGCCGCGTCGTGGAAACCGTTGGTGTAGTTGAAGAACAGTGCGATGCCCACGACGACGATGAGGGCCGTCAACTCCACGTCGGCGTCCCCTTCCTCGCTGCGAACCGCGGACATCGGTTCGCGGGCATGGCGGTCACACGCGTCGGCGACACGGAGATCACGATTCCTTGACCGCGATCGTCTCGACGATGTTGGCGACGTGCTCGAACGCGTCCGCGGCGGCCTCGAGCTGGTCGACGACCTCCTTGACCTTCAGGACGGTGAGCGCGTCGTACTCGCCGCTGAACAACTCGGCCAGCAGCCGCCGGTAGGTCTGGTCGCCCTGGTTCTCGAGCCGGTTGATCTCGATCCAGTACTCGCTGAGATCACGCAGCCCGCGCAGGCGCGGCATCGCCTCCGCGGTCAGCTCGGCCGCCCGCTCCAGCACCTCGACCTGGGCGACGACGTCCCGGGGCAGCTCCTCGATCTTGTAGAGCAGCACGAGGTCGGCCGCCGCCTCCATGAAGTCCATGACGTCGTCGAGAGTCGACGCGAGGCGGTAGATGTCCTCCCGGTCGAAGGGCGTGATGAAGCTCTCGTTGAGCCTACGCATGATCGCGTGAGTGAACTCGTCGCCCGCGTGTTCGCAGGCGCGCATCTTCTCCGCGATCCCCTCACGGTCGGCCCCGTCGCCTATCAGCTCCACGAGCAGCCTGGCACCAGTCACCAAGTTGTTCGCGGAATCCGCGAACATGTCGTAGTAGCTGTCCTCACGCGGGGTGAGTCGGAATCGCACGTCCTTCTCCTGAAGTGCGGGAACAGTCCGCAGAGGATGGTACGGCTTACCAGGGGGAAAGCGAACCTTCGCCCCCCTGTTACTTCACCGCACCCCTCCTCGCGTGTCGGGTCGGTCACGGCGACCCGCCTCGGGTCTCGGGGTCGTTCCGTCCCCTGCCCCGGGGCGTACGCCTCAAACGATCACTTGGGTCTCTACCCCCAGGGGGTATAGACTGGCCGGTATGCACGGGTACGCGAAGGACAAAGACGCCTACCTCGTCCGGTTGCGCCGCATCGAGGGCCAGGTACGGGGTCTGCAGCGGATGGTAGCCGAGGATGAGTACTGCATCGACGTTCTCACCCAGGTGTCGGCGGTGACCCGCGCCCTGCAGTCCGTCGCGCTCGGGCTGCTGGAGGATCACCTCGGCCACTGCGTCGCCGAGGCCGTGAGCGAAGGCGGCCCGGCGGCCGAGGAGAAGGTCAAAGAGGCCTCGGCGGCCATCGCCCGCCTCGTCAAATCGTGACCGTCACCGGCGGGTGAGCCGGTGAGCGGAGAAGCCGATCGGGAGGGAAACCGGTCGGCGCATCCCCGCGTGCGCCGACCCCACGTCGTTACGACCGTGGCGCGTGGCCGATCCCGAGCACCAAGTCGATCTCATCGGTCGTCAACGGCCGATCCGCCGTCGCGACGGCGCTGAGCATCTCGGAGTACAGCTCGATCTCATCCAACGCGACCCGGTCGTGGACGCGCATATCGAGGTTCGACTGGCGCACCGCGTCCACCTCCGTTCGTCCCCACACCTGTGGAAAAGGCTACGCGTCCGACCCGTCGACGGACATGACCCAAGAGGGCCATTCGGCGGCCACCCGCCGAGGTGGGTCCGGGACCACCCAGGACTACCGCCGAGTACGGTCCTCGTGGAGGCTCCGCAGCAGCCGCTCCGCCTGCGAATCGGGCAGGTCACGCACGGTAAGGCGGGCCACCGTCGCCGCGTCGACCCGCGCCCCCGCGAGTCGCGCCGCCTGGCGCGCGACGATCGCGTCGAACAGCCGGCGCACCGTCTCGGCAAACGCGAACCGCCGCGAACCGCGCATCTCGCCGAACCGCCCCAGCAGTTCGACGCGCAGCTCCTCGTCCAGCAGGTAGAGCTCGCGCTCGGCGAACCGGGAGAACAACTGCACGAGCTGACGGTCGGTCGGCTCCCCGAACTCCACGATCGCCCCGAACTCCGCGCGGAACCCCGGATTCGCGAGCAGGAAGCCGTCCATCTCGTCCGGTTCGCTGCAGCAGACGACCAGGAACCGGTCGCGGCGGTCGGCCATCTGCCGGAGCAGCGCCGCGACCGCTCCGGGCATCCGGTCGAGCAGAGAGGCGTCCTCGATCAGCAGCACGCCCCCGATCGCCCGGTCCACCTGCGCCGCGACCGTGGCCGCCGCGTCGGCGCCGGCGAGGTCGCGCGCGTCGCAGACCACCACCTGACCCGAGCCGAGGAGACCCAGCGCGGCGTACGCGCCGCCGACCAGCCCGGCGACCGTCCGCTTCCCGGTGCCCGGACGGCCCAGGAAGATCAGATGACGGCCGGACGGCAGCCCTCGCGCCCCGCGCTCGGCGGCGCGTCGTGCCTCGGCGACCAGGCCGCCGACGGTCTGCTTCACCTCGTCCAGGCCGATCATCTCATCGAGCGTGCGCAGGAAGCCGTCGACGTCTCCTGGGGCCCGCAGGGCCGGTTCGATCTCCTCGGCCACGCCGCCGAAGTCCTCCGGTGTGAGGACCAGGCGATCGCGGGGCGCCCCGAACCGGTCGGTGTGCCGTGCGACCGCACGGTCGAGGTACGCCTCGACGAGACGCGCGTTCACCAGGTCGCCGTACCCGGTCAACCTCGGCAGGTCGGCCTTGACGGTGTGCAGGGCGGGCGCGTTCACCGTCACGCGGCGCTCGTCCGCCAGCACGTGGACGAGCGCCAACCGGGTCTCCACGTCGGCCAGGTCCGGCAGCCGGAACACCCGGAACACCCCCGCGAGTTGCGGGAAGTCGATCCTCAGCCGGTCGTACGCGTTCGGCTCGCAGGTCGCGATCAGCGCGGCCGCGCCCTCCCGGGAACGGACGACGGCCGCGGCGACCGCCGCCGGGTCGGACGCCCGCCGCAGGGCCGCGTCGATCCACTCCAGCAGCAGCGGCACGCCGCCGCTCAAGGCCGCGCCGAGAACCCCGGCCGAGTCACCGAGCTCGGTGCCGTCGACCGTACGGACGGAGCCGTCGCCCCGGCCCGCGTCGGCGAGCGTACGGGCGAGGAGGCGGGCGAACCTGCGCTGCCCGCTGTGCGGAGCGCCGACGACGAGCAGGGCGGGCGCCGTCTCCTCTCCGGAGGACACCCGGCGGTGCACATCGTCGAGGAGCCCGGCCAGATCGTCGGCACCGGAGACGAACCGGATCCCGAACCGCTCGGTCACCTCCGGCAGGACGGCCCCGGCGGGCGGCGGCTCGATCTCGCCGACCGGGCGGCCCGGCACGGGCGCGCCCAGGAGGTCGCCCACCATCGTCTGCGACATGATCCGCGTGCCCGGCCGCTCCGCCGCGCCCGCCCCCTCACCGAAGACACGGGTACCCGGCGGTCCGGGCGCGGCCCCACCGGCCCACGCCCCAGACCCCGGCACCGGCGGCGCCCCCGGCCGGGGCCCGTGACCCGGCCTCGGATCCCCTTGCCGCGGCCGATCCCCCGGCGCGCCACCCGGTCGCGGGACACCACCCGGCGACGGCGCATCTCCCGGTCGGGGCACGCCGCCCGGCCACGGGGCATCAGCCGGTCGCGGGGCGCCGGCGGGCGACGACGCGTCGGCCGGTCGCGAGGTGCCGCCTGGAGCCGGTGACGCGAGAGGTCCGGGCATGCCCGGTGGGAGTACGGGCGCGGGAGGCACGGCAGGCCCGGCCGGCGAAGGCGGGGCGGACGGCAGCGGCGGCGTGCCGGCGACCGGCCTCCAGCCATCCGCCCGGGTGCCGTCCACCAGCGGGTCGACGTACGTGGCGTCGACCGACGCGGCCGGCTGCAGCGGCGGGTCCAGCATCGTGGCCTCGTCCGCGTGGGGACCCTCTCCCCACGCGGGCACGGGCCCCGACTCACCGGATGACCGCCAGAGCCCCGTCGGAGGCGGCACCGGGACGGGCGAAGCCGTACCGGACGCCACGTCCGGCGAGACACCCGGGAGGGCGTCCGGTACGTCGTCCTCGATCCGCGTCGCGAAAAGGTCGCCCCGCGCCGGATCGCCGCCCGCCTTCTCCCCGGCGGATCCGCCAGGGACATCGGCCGAACCGCCGTCCACCTTCTCCTCAGCGGACCCAGCGGGAACCTGCGCCGGACCGGCGTCCTCCCTCTCCTGGGCGGATTCGGTAAGAGCGAGCGCCGGGTCGCCGTCGGCCTCTTCACCGGCGGATCCGTCGGGAACACCGGCCGGACCGCCATCCGTCTCCGCCTCGGCGGAGCCGACAGGAACCTGCGCCGGACCGGCATCCGCCTTCTCCCCGGCGGAGCCGACGGAAGCATGCGCCGAGCCGCCGTCCTCCGTCTCTTCGGCGGATCCAGCGGGGGTAGGTGCCGAGTCGCCTGTCGTGCTCTCCCCGGCGGAGCCCGCAGCCGCCGCCGCAGCTCCGCCCCCTGGCGGAGAGCCCGCGGCCACCGCCGTGGCCCCCACTCCTGGCGGAGGGCCGGCATCCATCATCGTCCCGCCCACAGGCGGCGCCGCGGCACGAGCAGGCTGCGCAGGGCCGGTCCCCGCCGCCGCAGCCCCTGCCGGGTCGGCGTCCGGCGTGCTTCGGGTCGGGGCCGGGGGCGCCGCCCATGCGGGGGCCTGACCGGGCGGACCGGTGGGCGGCTGATGCGCGACCGGCGGTACGGCCGACGGCGCCTCATGGGCCGGGGCGGCGGGGTACTGGCGGGCCTGCGGGGCGATGCCGGGGGTCGGTGTCACCGGGTCGGCGGGTGCCGCCGACGCGGCGCGGTCGGCGCCGAGGATCTCGGCCAGAACGGCGACCGGCACGGGGAAGCCGCGCGGGCGGGCCGGGATGCCGCCGCCCAGCCGGCACCAGGCGAGGTCCGCGGCGTACACCGTGGCGAGGAGCGCGCCGCGCGCCGCCGGCCGGAGGCCCTCGACGCGCCGCCGGAGGAGAGGCGGCAGCCGGCCGTCCTGCGGCCAGAAGCGCCGCAGCGGGTGGTCGGTGCCCGCGAGGATCGCCTGGGTCGCGCGCCGGGTCTCTGGATCGAGCCAGCCGATCACCTGCTCGACGACGTCGCGCCGGACGACCGCCAGGTCGGCGGCCAGCAGTGCCGCCGCGATGAGGCGGGGCTCGACGTACCCCTGTTCGGCCGGGTCACCGGCGATCGAGGCGAGGCAGACGGCCAGGTCGTAGAACGCGTTGCGGAAGTGCTCGCCCGCCGACGCCTCGACGCGCAGCGCCGGCGCCAGGGCGGGCGGGCATCGGGTGAGCCACTGCTGAACGATCGCCTGGTCGCCGTACGGGAGGGCGGCGTAGTCGACGGTGGGATTGTGCAGAGTGGCACCGAGGATCGCGAGGAGGGCGTCCGCGCGGGCCCGGAAGCGCGTGTCCTCGCGGAGGGCGCTGGCCATCGCCCACATCGTCCGCAGGATGACGACGGCCGCGTCGACCCGGTGGGCGCGCAGCCGCTCGGCGTACAGGCCGACCAGCGTCTCCAGCGGCGGCGGGGTGAGCCAGCGTGGGCCGTCGGCCTGCGGCAGGGGGCGGGCGCGGTACGGCGACCACAGGCCGAGCAGTTGGGCGTCGAGCCCGGAGTAGAACACCGGGACCGCGGCGGACCACAGCGTCACGCCCCAGCCGACGGCCACCGTGCTCGGCGTGGACGGGCTGAAGGTGTTCCACCAGTGCGGGTAGTCCTGCGCGGGGAGGGCCGCCGCCGACTCGACCGTGGCGCGTACGCGGGCCGTCACCTCGGGCCGGATGTCGACGTCCACGAAGGGCAGCGACTGCGGCGGTTCGACGGTGAAGTCGGGGCCGGAGGGCACCAGGTGGGGAGGGATGCGCGGCACCGGCATGCCCTGGCCGAGGGGCCGCGCCGACGTCCGCGTCATCGGCAGCCGGGGCGGTGGGCAGAGATGCCACTGGCCGTCGGCCGGTAGCCAGCGGTACCAGCGGGCCCAGGCGCCGAACAGCCACCACGTGCCGTCGGGCAGGACGAGCATCCGGCCGGCGACGAGGTTCTGCCGCTGGAGGGGCGGCGTCGTGGGCCACCAGCCGGCCGTGACCATGGCACGCGTGTCACGTTCGACCACCGCGAACGGATCCTGGGCGGCGGCCGAAGGCACCTCGCCGTACGCCTGCCCCCAGACCACCATGCAATGGTAAACGCCACCCCAAGACCGTCGGGTCGCCGCGATCACGGAGCAGAACCACCCGATCGCCCATACGTGTCGGCCTCGGCGAAGCCCCCGGACCGGAAAATCGCGGATCGGGAGCGAAAGCGATCGGACGAAGGCGCGGAGTACAGGTGTTCGCTGACCACCTCGCCCGGGAGGCGCCCATGACGGAGATCAAGACGTGACCGGCCTGGCCGACACGCGGACGGCCGGGAGGATGAGCGACGCCGACCTCGTCCGGGAGTACCGCCGCGACCCGGACGAATTCACCGCCGTGTACGACCGGTACTTCGGTGACGTCCACCGGTACGTCGCGGGACGGCTCGACACCCAGGTGGCCGACGACATCGCGGCCGAGACGTTCCTCGTGGCGTTCCGCAAGCGGGAGCGGTTCGACCCCGCGCGCGGGGCGCTCCGGCCGTGGCTGTTCGGCATCGCCACCAAGCTCGTCGCCCAGCATCGGCGCGTCGAGGCGCGGCACTACGACACCCTCGCCCGCGCCCGGACGGCCCCCGACGACCACGGCCACGAGAACGAGGTCGTCACGGCGGTCGCCGCGGCCGGTCTGCAGCCGCAACTGGCCCGGGCGCTCGCCGCGCTGACCCGCAAGGAGCGGGACGTCCTGCTGCTCGTGGCGCTGGCCGACTTCAGCCATGAGGAGGTCGCCCAGGCCCTGCGCATCCCGTACGGCACCGTCGGCTCGCGTCTCAACCGGGCCCGGAAGAAGCTTCGCACCGCACTCGAGAAGGAGATCGACGGCAATGGATGAGCTGCGCATGGTCCGCACGATGCTGGACAAGCCGGCGCCCGACCACGTGGCCGTCGCGCAGGGACGCGACCGGCTCCGTACGGCGATGGGCGGCCGACGCCGTACGATGCCCGCCCGCCGGACCCTGTGGATGACGGGCGGCCTCGGCCTCACCGCCGCGACGGCGGTCGCGATCGCCGCGACCGGCACGGGCGGTACGGCCGGCGACCGGCCGGCGGGCCCGCGGGGCGGTACGCCCACGACGACGCTGAGCGCGCGTTCGATCCTGCTGGCCGCCGCGACCGAGGCGGACGGGCAGGCGGACGGCGTCGGCGCGTACTGGCACACCACGATCGTGGACCGGAACACCTACCGGGTGGTCGGCGGCGGCTACACCGTCGTCGAGCAGGGGCAGCACGAGCAGTGGACGCCGAGCCGGCCGGGGCGGCCGCAGTGGGCGAGTGACCGCTCGCTCGGCGCCCGGCCGGCGAGCGCCGCCGACACGGCGGCCTGGCAGCGCGCGGGCTCTCCCGGCACGTTCAAGGTGGCGGTGCCGGACAAGCGTCTCGCGCCGATGACCCTCTCCACGCAGCCGGGCAAGGCGAGTGTCGACCGCGCCCCGCTCGTCGACGGCGACAAGGTCTTCTGGCTCGGCCGCAACGTCACCATGAAGGACCTCCGCGCGCTGCCCGCCGACCCGCAGCGGCTGAAGGCCACCCTGAAGCGCTGGTACCAGGGGCACGACACCGAGTCGTCGAGCCGGCCGATGTCCTCGGACCTGTGGCTGTACACCGTCACCCAGGGTTTGATCACGGACATGCCGGTGACCCCGAAGGTCCGAGGCGCGGCGTTCCGGATGCTCGCGGACCTGCGGACGGTCACGGCGGTCGGCCGGGTCAAGGACGCCCAGGGCCGGCCGGGCACGGCGATCGCCATCACCGAACGGACGAAGCTCGGCGGCACCATCCAGCACCGCCTCATCATCGACACCGCCGCCGGACGGGCGCTGGGCGAGGAGATCGTGGTCGTCACGCCGGGCGAGGCCACGGCGGGCCTGGCGCCCGGTTCGGTGTCGAGCTCCACGACGGTGGTCACGCAGGGCTGGACCGACTCGGCGCCGACCAAGCCCACCGGACCGCAGCGCGGCCGCTGACCCCTGGACACCGCTGATCGCGCGGGCCGGACCGGACACCACCGGCGTACGGGGGGCTCCGGCCCGCGCGACCCGCCCCGGCCCGCGGTCGGGGGTTCGGGCGTCAGCTCCAGCGGGCCTCGCGGTGCAGGGCCGCCTTGCGCACGTACGTCTCGGGTGTGTAGGCGAGCACCGCCCGGTCGTCGTCGTTCAGCTCCCGGACGACCTTGCCCGGGACGCCCGCGACGAGCACCCCGGAGGGGATCTTCTTCCCGGGGCCGACGAGCGCACCGGCCGCGACGAGCGTTCCGGCGCCGATCCGCGCGCCGTTCAGCACGATCGCGCCGATGCCGATCAGCGAGCCGGTCTCGACGTACGCGCCGTGCACCATGGCCTTGTGCCCCAGGCTCACCCGGTCCTCCAGCACCGCGGGCATGCCCGGGTCCGCGTGCAGGCAGGACAGGTCCTGGATGTTGCACTCCTCGCCGACGATGATCTCCTCGTCGTCGCCGCGCAGCACCGAGCCGTACCAGACGTTGGCCGCCCGGCCGAGCCGCACACGGCCGACGACGACGGCTCCGGGGGCCACCCACGCCTCCGGATGGATGTCGGGTCGGTGGTCGCCGAGGGTGCCGTGGAAGAAGTCAGTCACGGTCGTCAAGTCTAGAAGCGGGGGCGGGGCCGTCCCCGGCCGGTCGGCGCGGCATATTTCCCAAAAACTGCAATCTGCGATATTTAACCTGGGAAGACTCTCGTGTCGCCGCACCGACGGGCCAGGAATTCCTGCGAGTAGCCGCATTCCCCTTGCGTGAAAAGGGGGGAACCATCGAGAGTCGTCACAGACGTTCCTTCGACCCCCAAGGGCTATGAGCAACGAAGCCGAGATCCTGCCGAACCTCTTCCGCGAGGAGCCCCTCCGCGAGGAGACGTTCGAGATCGTCATGCGCGGTTACAACCGCCGTCAGGTCGACGAATACATCGCCCGTACCCGCAACCAGATCCGCGAGCTCGAGGCCCGCCTGTCCCGGGCCCTCGACGAGGTCGAGCGCACGCGCCGCGAGATGACCGAGGTCCGTGAGGCCCGGCGTCCGACCGGTGACGACCTCAGCGAGCGGCTTCGTCAGATCATCAACCTTGCCGAGGAAGAGGCCCAGTCGAAGCTCAGCGAGGCCGAGCGCAGGGTCGCCCAGATCCAGCAGGACGCCGAGCACGAGGCCAAGCAGATCATCGACGAGGCCCAGGGCAAGTCCGAGCGCGCGGTCGCCCAGGCCCAGGAGAACGCCGGCCACATGCTGTCGGCGGCCCAGCAGGAGGCCGAGCGGATCGCGACCGCGGCCAAGAACGAAGCGGACACGTTGGTCACCGAGGCCCGGACGGAGGCCGAGCGCACGCTCACCACGGCCGAGCGCCGTTCGTCGGTCATCAACGAGGAGGCCTCCGCGCGCCTGGCTCAGCTCACGAAGCAGCACACGAAGGCCCTCGGCCGGCTCAACGAGATCACCGAGACGCTCGTGACGCTGCTGGAGCAGGAGGAGAAGGCCGGCCCACTGGAGGAGATGGTCGCGGGCGCCGTCGCCCAAGACGATGCGGAGCGGCCCGCGGCCCGTCCCGAGCAGCCGCCGCAGCCGCAGCAGGCACAGCCGCAGCAGCCGCCGCAACCGCCGGGCGGACGCCACCACCAGCCGTCGGCGCCGGCCCAGCCTCCGGCGCCGCCTCAGCCTCAGTCCCAGCCGGTGCAGCAGCCCCAGGAGCGCAATGTCCAGGTGTTCCCGGCGAGCGGCGAGCCCGCGGAGTGACGATCGGGCCGGTGACCGTTGGTCGGTCACCGGCCCGATCATCTAGAGTCCTGGTCTGTGAGACGACGACGCGGCGGTGCGGGCACCGTACGCCCGATCCGCTACATGGGCGATCCCGTTCTGCGCACCGAGTGCGACCCGGTGCGGTCCTTCGACGCCGACCTGCGGCGACTCATCGACGACATGTTCGCGTCGATGTACGCCAATGACGGCGCCGGACTCGCGGCCAACCAGATCGGCGTCTCCCTGCAGGTCTTCGTCTACGACTGCGACGACGACGCGGGCCGCAACCACGTCGGCCACGTCGTCAACCCGGTGCTGGTGTCCGCCGACGGCGAGACCGTGACGGACGACGAGGGCTGCCTGTCGCTGCCCGGCCTCCGCTTCCCGACGCCGAGGTACGGCCACGCCGTCGTCGAGGGCGTCGACATGACGGGAGCGCCGCTGCAGGTCGAGGGCACCGGCTACTTCGCCCGCTGCCTCCAGCACGAGACGGGCCACCTGGGCGGCCGGCTGTACGTCGACACGCTGCAGGGCGACACGCGCAAGGCCGCGCTCCGCGCCGTCCGCGCCGCCGACTGGAGCTGACGGCTCCGCCCCTCTCGGGAAGATCGTTTCCTGTTAGAGTCGTCCCGTGCCGACCCTCACCGCCCCTTGGTGGCGCCGCCCTTAGGCGGCCTGTCGTCACTGCTCCCCCAGACCGCCGCTCCAGAGCGCGGGTCTGGGCAGAGGTCGCCCCGGTGCCGGACGCTCGGGAGCCGACCAGAGGACGGACCCATGCCCAACGACGAACTCGTCGCGATCCGCGCCCAGATCGACGGACTCGACCGCCGGATCGTCGCGCTGCTGGCCGAACGCGAGATCCTTGTACGTCAGGCCGGCCGGCTGAAGACCGACGCCGACGCGGTGCGAGCCCCGCGACGCGTCGCCCGGGTGGTCCAGCGCGCCCGGTCCACCGCCATGGAACTCGGCGCGTCGCCCGACGTCGTCGCACGCACCTACCAGGCGATGATCAGCGCGTTCATCGACCTGGAACTGGCGAGCGTTCGAGCCACGGACGCCCCGCCGATCGAACCCGCGGGACCGGAGGACGCCGGGGAACTGCTGACGCTGCAGCGCGCGGCGTACGCGACCGAGGCGCGGATCTACGGCGACCCCGAGCTACCGCCGCTGGTCCAGACCCTTGACGAGCTCGTCGCGGAGCTGGACCGGGGCGTCGCCTTCAAGGTCACCTACGACCACCGGATCGTCGGCGCCGTACGCGGCCGCGTCGAGGGCGACCTTCTGCACATCGGCCGACTGACCGTCGCACCGGACTTCCAGGGCCGGGGGCTCGGCACCGCCCTGCTCGCGGCCATCGAGGAGTCGGCCGTCCCCGGAGCCCGGCGCGCGACCCTCTTCACCGGGCACCTCAACACGGCCAACCTCCGGCTGTACGAGCGCCTCGGCTACATCGAGGAGCGCCGCGAGCCACTCCGCCCGGGAGTCGACCTGGTCCACCTGACC
Source organism: Actinoallomurus sp. NPDC052274 (assembly GCF_040679475.1). Lineage (NCBI taxonomy): Bacteria > Bacillati > Actinomycetota > Actinomycetes > Streptosporangiales > Thermomonosporaceae > Actinoallomurus > Actinoallomurus sp. NPDC052274. The sequence goes on along the minus strand of NZ_JBFAUT010000004.1, from coordinate 167,142 downwards.
AAACCCCTCCCCTGACCAACAGGGTCAGCGAGCCCCCCACCCTCGCCGAAGCGCAGATACGTTGTGCCGAGGATTTCGGTGGTCAGGGCGACGGAGATCCGGGGCACAGAGTGGCTGCTTGTCCACAACCCGCACGACGGGCTTTCCGCTTCTCCGCCGGCGGGTCAGGCTGGTGGCGTGCTCGAAGAGGTGCTCGTCCGGCAGCATGGGGTGATCGCGCGGTGGCAGGCGCTCGCGTGCGGCCTGTCCGAGGCGGCGCTGCGCGCCCGTGTCGGGACTGGCCGGTGGCAGCGGATCTTCACGGGGGTGTACGCCGCGTTCAGCGGCCCGCTGTCCCGGGAGGCGGTGCTGTGGGCCGGCGAGCGTCGCGCACGGATCGCCGGGAGTCGCGCCCCGGATCTCGGTCGTCGACACGACGGAGATCCGGGGCACAGAGTGATGCTCACGCGGCGGCGGCGAGGAGGCATCCCGCTCCGCAGGGGTGGGGTGTCCCCGTCCAACCTCGGCTTCGATAGACGTCGGCGATCTCCGCTGCGACGAGGCACGGTCGCTCGGTGACGTCGCCCCAGCCGTACCGCAGCGGCGCCCGCCCCGCTCGCACGGCCGCGTTGTCGCGGCGCATGTCGCGGTGCCGCTCGGCGAACGGGTGCGCCGCCCGCCCGTCCAGCTCGATGACGACGCCGTACGCCTCGGCGCGCACGTCCTCGTAGGTCACGCGCCCACCGCGCAGCGACCGGACCTGCCTGGCGCTCGGCGGCAACCCGTGGGCCCGCTCGACGTCACGGACGAACCTGATCTCCAGCGGCGTCGTCGCGCCCTCGTCGACGTCCGCCAGCGCCGCCGTCAGCTCGGCCCGCCATCGCACCCTCTTCCGTTTTCTGAGGGCTCGCAGCAGCCGCTCCGGCGTGGTGCGGCGACGCTGACACGCCCGCGCGAGCCAGGCCATCGCCTCATCGAGGTCGGGCGCCGAAACGGCCAAGTCGAGGACGGTCTCCTCCACCGTGGTGCGCGGCGGAAGCCGCGCGGGGTGCCGGGCATCGTCGACCCGGCTGGAATAGTGCAGCCGGACGCCTTCGACCGGCACCACGGTGCGGTCGCGACCCACCGTCACGTGGATCGGACCTCGAACGTCGTCGACCAGCCCCTCGAGCTCCGCCGCGGTGCGGTGGCTGAGAGTCGCTCCGGGACCCGCCCGCAGGACGACGGCCCACAGCACCGCCTCCCGGGACAGCGGGCCGCTGAACGCGGCGTACACCCCCGTGAAGATCCGCTGCCACCGGCCAGTCCCGACACGGGCGCGCAGCGCCGCCTCGGACAGGCCGCACGCGAGCGCCTGCCACCGCGCGATCACCCCATGCTGCCGGACGAGCACCTCTTCGAGCACGCCACCAGCCTGACCCGCCGGCGGAGAAACGGAAAGCCCGTCGTGCGGGTTGTGGACAAGCAGCCACTCTGTGCCCCGGATCTCCGTCGCCCTGACCACCGAAATCCTCGGCACAACGCATCTCAGCGGGCGCGGCGGTACTTCGCGCGAGGGCCCCAGGGTTTGGCGACGGAGAGCACGACGGTGGTCGTGTAGAGGGCGATCGCGACGCACGAGATGATCACGAGGTTGTACGGGAGGAAGCCCAGGTCCATCCGTTCGATCGCCCCCGTGGGATGCCGGATCGCCGCGTGCGCCGCGTCGTGCAGCCGGGCGGTGAGGGCGAGGTTGGACGCCACCGTCGCGGCCAGGGTCAGCCAGAACTTCACCGCCACCCAGTGATACCGGAACAGCCGCCAGGGCGTGCCCAGCGCGAGGACCAGCACGCAGACCATCAGCGTCAGCCACCCCATCGACGCGATGAGGTGCACGATCAGCGTCGTCTTGCGGGCGGCCGGCGAGAGGCGCAGGCGCAGCGGCCTGCGCGACGCGAACGCCGACGAAGGCGGGCCGGGCACATCGGTCATGGCCGACACGATTCCCGTGTCAGCCCTGACGGGTCGTCCCCTCCCTGGAGGCACTGCCCCTACGCCACCGGGCGTACGGACACCGCAGAACAAGGTGATCGCGCGGTTGCAAGGCTCACCGGGCTCAGGAAGGTCCTTATCGGCTTTGGCAAGAACCGAGCGCCGAACAACGAAGAGAAAGCCGAGGTAGGCGAGATGGCCAACACACGGACTGTCGCGCTGGAAGAGACGAAGGAGTACTACGCGGGCAAGGTCACGCTGGCCCTTGGGGCGTCCAAGGCTCAGATGCAGGAAGCCGTCGACACGCTCGGCCTGGTCTTCTTCGCCAGGGGACTCCTCATTGGTGCGCCGGCCGAGGAGGTACTCGCGGTCGCCCGCCGCGTACGTCGCATGCGTGACGACGCGGGTCGCATCGGTCGCTGAACAGTGTGGTGTGGCCGGTACAACCTGGTCGCAGCGCATCCAGCCCACAGCGCAGCCCGTCAGGGCTGCGTTCTTTTTTCACGCGACCGTCAGGGCCCCGGGGGCCGCGCGTCGCAGTCGCCTCGTGCGGCGCGGGATACCTCCTCCCTGCGGCGTGCGCATCACTCCGCGCCGCATCCCCCAGCTCAGCGGGCCTCGTGGCCTCCCGGCCGTCGTGGCCGGAAACACGCCGGCCCCGCAGCTGGAGGCCGCGGGGCCGGCGTGGTGCTCGGTGCGGGTCAGTGCATCGGCATCGGCATGTCCGACGAGTCACCCGTCGGCTTGCGACGGGGCAGGAACAGCGCGGGGATGAAGGCCAGCGCGAGCAGGCCCACCGCCCACCAGTAGGTGCTCTGGAAGGCGTCGGCCATCGGGCCGACGATCTTCTGCATGATCTGCGGCGGCACCTTCGCGGCGGCGGACAGCCCGCCGCCGCCCGCGCCGCCGCCGAGCTTGGCGGTCAGGTTGTGGGCGAGCAGGACGGACATCAGCGCGGTGCCGATGGAGGCGGAGACCTGCTGAATGATGTTCAGCATCGTGCTCGCCTTGGGCACCTCGTCGTGGGAGAGCGTCTGGATGGCGGCCGCCATGGTCGGCATCATCGTCATGCCCATGCCCAGGCCCATCACGAACAGCACGCCGCCGAGCGCCCAGTAGGAGGTGTCGGCCTGCAGCACCGCGGTGAAGCCGGCCACGGAGCCGACGACCACCAGGAGGCCGATCAGGACCACGCGGCCGGGGCCGATCCGGTCGGTGAGCTTGCCGCCGATCGGCATCGTGACCATCGCGCCGATGCCCTGCGGGGCGAGCAGCAGACCGGAGGAGAAGGCGCTCTCGCCCCGCACCACCTGGTAGTAGAGCGGCAGCAGGAGCATCGCCCCCATGAACGCGCACATGAACAGGACCATCGTGCCCGCGGCCGCCGCGACCGAGCGCCGCTTCACCAGCCGCAGGTCGATCAGCGGGACGCGGGCGGTCAGCGCGCGGATCGCGAACAGCACCACGAGGACGGCACCGGCGACGGTGGTGATGAGGACCTCGGGCTTGCCGAAGTCGCTGTCCTGGGCGCCCTTGGCCAGACCGTAGATGAGCGAGGCCAGGCCGGGGGACAGCAGCACGAGACCGAGGAGGTCGAGCCGCTCTCCCGGGCGCGGGGTGTCGCGCTCGAGGATCCTGGCGGCGAGGAACAGCGCGACGACACCGATCGGCAGGTTGATGAAGAAGATCCAGCGCCAGGAGACGTCGTCGACCAGCCAGCCGCCCAGGATCGGTCCGCAGATCGGCCCGAGCAGCATCGGGATGCCGACGACGCTCATCACCTGGCCGACGCGCGACGGCCCGGCCTTCTGGGTCAGGATCGTCATGCCGGCCGGCATGATCATGCCGCCGCCGAGGCCCTGCAGGACGCGGAAGGCGATCAGCGACTCGGCCGACCAGGCCATGCCGGCCAGCGCCGATCCGAGCACGAAGAGCGCGATGGAGATCATGTAGAGCCGCTTGGTGCCGAACCGCGCCGACGCCCAGCCGGTGACCGGGATGACCGTGGCCAGGGCGAGCGTGTAGCCGGTGGCCACCCACTGGATGGTGGACAGCGGGGCGTTGAACGCGCTGGACAGGTGGTTGATCGCGACGTTGACGACGGTGACGTCCAGGATCGACATGATCGCGCCGAGGACGACGACCATGGCGACCGCGAGCACTCCCCGATCAAGCCCGGCCGGTGGCGCGGAAGTCTGTGGTGGATCGTCCGCAAGCTCGGGTGGTGGCGCGGTGCTCATTCGGGTGTTCCAATCGTCAGACGCCCACGTGGGCGGTTAGCTGCGCTTTTCCGTCGACGGACCATGATGCCGGGTGCCACCGACAAACTCGCAATCGAATTAATCCGCAGGCAGCGCCGCCTGCCGGGCCCCCGGGCGCGGACGCGCCTCCGCGTCCGTCATAGGACGGCTGAGGATGTCCCGGCGAGGTCAGGAGGTGATGAACGTCACCTCAGGCGTCGAAGCGGCCGGAGCGGCCGCGCTTCAGGTCGCCGCGACGGCGCTTGTTCTCCAGGCGGCGTTCGTGGACGCGGCGGCTGGGCTTGGTCGGGCGGCGCGGCTTCGGCGGCGGGGCGGTGGCCTCCGCCAGCAGGGCGGCCAGCCGGGCTTTGGCTGCCTCCCGGTTGCGCAGTTGCGACCGGTACTCCTCGGCGCGGATCGTGATGACCCCGTCGACGAGGCGTCCGGCGAGGCGCTGCAGCGCCCGGTCCTTGTACGTCTGCGGGAGCGCCGCCGACCGGGCGAGGTCGAAGGAGAGCTCGGCGGCGGTGTCGCTGGTGTTGACGTGCTGCCCGCCCGGCCCCGACGAGCGGGAGAAACGCCAGCGCAGCTCGGCGTCGGGGATGACGACCGAGCCGCAGACACGCACGGGTTCGGACATACGCCGATTATCCCCAGCAGGCGCGGTCCATGTCGCCTGATTTATGGCCCGGCCGTACGGGGGTGGTGCCAGGTGCACCGGGACGGTGCCGTCTCGGCGACCCCGCGAAGGGGCTCAGACCTCCTGACCCGGCGGGCGCGCCGCCGCAGAGTCGAAGGCGTCGATCCCGAGCGGTGGAGGTGGCGTTGATGCCGGAGAGACGGAAGCACGCGTGAGCAGGGTGGGTCGCCGTCGCGAGCGCGGTGGGGCTGGCCGGGGCCGCCGTGGCGGCCCTCCCGGCCGCGGCCGCCGAGGGCGGGGACGGCGCGGTGGTGCGGACCGCGGAGGGGCCGGTGCGCGGAACCGTGACGGGCGACCATCGCGCGTTCGAGGGCATCCCGTACGCGGCGCCACCGGTGGGGTCCGCGCGCTGGACCTCGCCGCAGCCGGTCTCTCCCTGGACGCGGACCCGTGACGCGACCAGACCGGGAAGCGCGTGCGCGCAGACGGCCGGCTTCCTCGGCGACGCCCCGAGTGAGGCCGAGGACTGCCTGTACCTCAACGTCACGACGCCCCGGCACGCCACCGGGCGGCGGCTGCCGGTGATGTTCTGGATCCACGGGGGCGGGTTCTACTCCGGGGCCGGGGACCTGTACGACGCCCGGCGGCTGGCGACTCAGGGCGACGTGATCGTGGTGACGCCCAACTACCGCCTGGGCGTCTTCGGCTTCCTCGCGCATCCTTCGCTGGACCGGGGCGGGCGGCCGACGTCGGGCGACTTCGGCCTGGAGGATCAGCAGGCGGCGCTGCGCTGGGTTCGGCGGAACGCCACGGCGTTCGGCGGCGACCCGGGCAACGTCACGATCTTCGGTGAGTCGGCCGGAGGGGTGAGCACCTGCTCGCATCTCGCCGCACCGGGCTCGGCCGGGCTGTTCCGGCGCGCCATCGTGCAGAGCGGTCCGTGCGCCGTCACCGACGAGTGGCCGTACTCCGACGGCGAATGGGTCGTACGGCCGCGCGCGGAGCGGGAGCGCCAGGGCACGTCGCTGGCGGCGAAGGCCGGCTGCGGCGACGCCGCGGACGTCGCCGCCTGCCTGCGCCGCGTCCCGGTGTCGACTCTGTTGAGCGCCTCGGACGGCGGCCAGGGGTTCGGCCCGGCCGCGGGGAGCACGGTGCTGCCGGTCGCACCCGCCACCGCGCTCGCGACGGGCCGGTTCGCGCACGTCCCGGTGATGCAGGGCACGACCCGCGACGAGCACCGTACGTTCGTCGCGGCGATCGAGACCTTCAGCGGGCACGTGACGACCGAGGCCGACTACCGGAGTGAGATCGAGGACTTCTTCGGGCCCGTCAAGGCGGCGAAGGTCCTGGCGGAGTATCCGGTCGGGCGGTACGGCTCGGCGAGCCTGGCGCTGGCGTCCGTGTGGACCGACTACGCCTGGGCGTGCCCGGCGGGCCGTACCGACCGGCTGCTGAGCGGGCGGGTCCCGACCTATGCGTACGAGTTCGCCGACGAGAACGCGCCCTGGGCCAGTGACGCTCCCGTACCGGCCTTCCCGACGGGCGCGTTCCACGCCTCGGAACTGCAGTACCTGTTCGACCAGTCGGAGTTCCGCGGGCCGCTGTCCACGGCCCAGCGCCGGCTCTCGGACCGGATGATCGGGTACTGGACGCGGTTCGCCCGCACCGGCGATCCGAACGGCGGCGGCGCGCCGACCTGGGCGCCCGCCCTCCCGGGCGCGGATCGGGTGCTGTCCCTGGCCCCCGGCTCCGGCGGCATCCGGCCGGTCGACCTGGCCCGCGAGCACCGCTGCGGCTTCTGGACCTCCCTCGGTCGCTGAGGAGGCGCACCGCCGCCCGGCTGGTCTATCCCCGGCTGCCGCTGCCGGTCCGTACGTTGCCCCGCGACTACTACCTGCGGGATCTCCGCCGCAGGTTCGACAGGGCGTCGGCCCGGCGGGTCACGGCGCGTACCGCCTGACCGGGCCGGGGGCGGGACCGGCCAGACCCGCCCCCGGCGCGAAGGTCACTCGCCGGACCAGTTGGGCGTGCGCTTCTCGGCGAAGGCCGCCGCGCCCTCCATCGCGTCCTTGGACCCGAAGACGGGCATGATGATCTCGCCCTGCCGGGCGAACTGCTCATCGGTCGGCCAGTCACGGGACTCGACGATGACGCGCTTGGTGGCGGCCAGCGCCAGCGGGGCGTTCGCCGCGACCTTGGCGGCCAGCTCCTTGGCGGTCCGCAGGGCCTCTCCGGGCTCGGTGACCCGGTTGACCAGGCCGAGCTCGGCCAGCCGCGCGGCCGGATAGTGGTCGCCGGTCAGCGCGATCTCCAGTGCGGCGTGGTACGGGATCCGCTGCGGCAGGCGCAGCAGGCCGCCCGCGCCGGCGACCAGGCCGCGCTTGACCTCCGGCAGCCCGAACTTCGACTCCGAAGACGCGACGATCATGTCGCAGGACAGCGCCAGCTCGAAGCCGCCCGCCAGGGCGTACCCCTCGATGGCGGCGATGATCGGCTTGGCCGGGGGCCGCTCGGTGATGCCGCCGAAGCCGCGCCCGCCCTTGCTCGGGTCGTCACCGGTGAGGAACCCCTTGAGGTCCATGCCGGCGCAGAAGGTGCCGCCGGCGCCGGTGAGGACATAGGCGGAGACGTCCTTGCGCGCGTCGAACTCCTCGATCGCGCTCGCGATGCCCTGGGCGACGGCGCCGTTGACGGCGTTCCTCGCCTCGGGCCGGTTGATCGTGATGACGGCGACGCCGCCGTCCACCTCGGTCAGGACCGCGTCCGACATCAGGACCTCACTTGGGCTGGAAGCGGATACCGCCGTCGAAACGGATGACTTCGGCGTTGACGTAGTCGTTCTCGATCAGGGAACGGACGAGGTGGGCGAACTCCGACGCCCGGCCCATGCGCTTGGGGAAGACGACCGGCGCGACGAGCTTCTTCTTGAACTCCTCGGCCTGCTCGCCCTGGCCGTAGATCGGCGTGTCGATGATGCCGGGGCAGATCGTGTTGACGCGGACGCCGATGGCGGCCAGGTCGCGGGCGGCGGGCACGGTCATGCCGACGATGCCGCCCTTGGAGGAGGAGTAGGCGATCTGGCCGGTCTGCCCCTCGAGGGCCGCGACCGAGGCCGTGTTGATCACGACGCCACGCGTGTTGAACTCGTCGACCGGGTCGGTCTTGGCGATCGCCGCCGCGCCGAGCCGCAGGCCGTTGAACGTGCCGATCAGGTTGACCTCGATGACCTTCTTGTACGAGGCGAGGTCGTGCGGCGAGCCGTCGCGGCCCACGGTCCGCGTCGCCCACCCGATGCCGGCGCTGTTCACCACGACGCGCAGGGGCGCGCCGGTGGCGACGGCCGCGTCGACGGCGGCCTGCACCTGCTCCTCGTCGGAGACGTCGACCTTGACGAAGACGCCGCCGATCTCGTCGGCGATCGCCTTGCCCTTGTCCTCGTTGAGGTCGGCCACGACCACCTTGGCACCGTGCGCGGCAAGGTCCCGCGCGGTCGCCTCACCCAGTCCGCTCGCGCCGCCCGTGACGACGGCGGCCACTCCGTTTACGTCCATAAGCAGGAGATTACCGGAGAAGGCCGAATCAAATTCTAGTGATGTTACTCACGCGTATCAAAAAATTGTCCAAGTGGTGCGACCGCTATTGATCCTGCACCTGAACGGCGGGCGCGTGACCGTTCCAGGTGCAGAACAACGACGAGGTGTGGTCGCCCTCCGTGAAGTCGACCCGTAGCCAGCCCGCCGCGTGCCACGTTCGCACCTCATGCCCCGCGGCCGGGGTCGCCGACACCAGCCGGGCGGCGGTCGCGGTCATCGACAGCACGACCTGCCCGCCGGCGAGCGTGTAACTCCGGGTGTCCGTGTGGGGCGACGGCGTGGGCCGCGGGCTCGACGGCCGCGCCGGCGCCTGCCGTACGGTCCGCTTCGGCGTCGCCCGTACGGTCGGGCCCGGCGGGGACGGGGAGGACGGCGCGGCGGCCGAGGCGGGCACGTGGTCGACGACGGAGCGGGCCGGCGGCGGACCGAACACCGCATTGTGCAGGACCGGACGCGCGCCGAACCAGACCAGCATCATCGCCAGCGAGGTGGCGCCGCCCCAGGCGGCCACGTACGTCATCGCCCGTCGCACCGCCCCATGGTGCCGCACCGGCCGTACTCCGCGTCAGTGCCCGGGACGGGTCGCCAGGCCGCCGAGCTTGTCGGGGTTCACCTGCATCCGCAGGTTCTGGATGCGGCCGTCGGCCAGGTCGAAGGTCAGGGCGCCGGCGGGGAGGCCCTGGACGGTGAACAGCACGCCCAGTTCGCCGTTGATGGTGGCGGGTCGCAGGACGCCGCCGGCCGTTTGGGGTTTGGCCAGGACGCCGAGCATCCAGCGGGCGACGTGGTCGGGGCCGTACAGCGGGCGGCGGGCGGCGGTGACCTTGCCTCCGCCGTCGGACCAGAGGGTCACGTCGGGCGCGAGCACCTCCATGACCGCGTTCAGATCACCGCCCGCGCAGGCCGTGATGAAGCGCGCGGTGACCTCCTCACGCTCGACCGGGTCGGTGTCGAAGCGCGGCCGGCGGGCCTGGATGTGCTCGCGGGCGCGGTGCGCGATCTGCCGGACCGTCGGTTCCGGCCGCTCCAGGATGTCGGCGATCTCGGCGTGGGAGTACCCGAAGACCTCGTGGAGCAGGAACACCGCGCGTTCGACGGGGCTGAGGGTCTCCAGCACCACCAGCAACGCGGTGGAGACGGTGTCGGCCAACTCGGTCTCCTGGGCGGCGTCGGGCGCGGTGAGCAGCGGCTCGGGCAGCCAGGGGCCGACGTACGTCTCCCGGGTCGCCCGGCTGGAGGTGAGCCGGTTCAACGACAGGTTGGTGACCGTCCGCACCAGGTAGGCCTTCGGGTGGCGGATGGCGGCGCGGTCGGCGGAGTTCCAGGTCAGCCAGGCGTCCTGGAGGACGTCCTCGGCCTCGGCGACGCTGCCCAGCATCTGGTAGGCCGTGGCGAACAGCAGCCGCCGGTGTTCGAGGTACGGATCGGTCATGAGGTGATCCTCTCGATGCGCTGATCCGAGGGGAGGGCCCGTCATCAGGCGGCGGGCCTACGGGTGGCGCGGCCGCCCTTGGAGAGGGTGGCGGTGACGTTCACCCGCTTGCTGAGCCGGTACGCCTTCACCGGGCTGCCACTGACGGTCTCCTTGTACAGCACGGCGGCGCGGCCCCTGAGGTAGGCCCGGCGCGGGGTGTCGTCGGCACGGGTGAACTGGATGACCGCGTCCCGGCGGCCGAGGCTGACCGGCTGGTGGAAGTAGCCGAACCGGAACGGCCTGACCGGCCTGCCGCGCAGCAGGCGGGCGATGGTGTCGGCGGTGTACTGGGCGGTGGGCAGGCCGCTCTGGCAGGTTCCGTGGATCCGGCCCCACGCCATGCGGATCGCGGCGGCGTCACCGACGGCGTGGATGTCGGGGTGGGACACCGACCGCAACGTCGGGTCCACCAGGATCAACCCGCCCTCGTCCACGGCGATCCCGGCCTCGGCGGCCAGCGGCGACACCGTCACGCCCGCCGTCCACAGGCACGCGTCCGAGGCGATCATCTCTCCACCCTCGAGTTCGACCGCTTCGGGCAGCACCTTGGCGACCCGCGCGCCCACCCGAATGGTGACGCCGAGGCGGTCCAGCGCCCGACGCAGGTGGGCGCGCGCCTTGGCGCCCATCATCGCGCCGGGCTCGTCCAGGCTGATCAGCGTGACGTTCAGGCCGGGGTGGGCTTCGGCGAGCTCGGCCGCCGCCTCCACCCCCGTCAGGCCGCCGCCGCAGACCGTGACGGTGCCGCCGGCCGCCGCGACCTCTCGCACCCGGGCGGCGAAGCGGGCGGCGGTCCGCGGGTCGTCGAGGGTGAAGGCGTGGTCGCCGGCGCCGGGGACCCGGCCGGTGTCGGCCGCACTGCCCAGGGCGTAGACGAGCGTGTCGTACTCCAGCCTCGCCGCCCCGCCGTCGATCGTCACCGTGCGGTCGTCGGGGTCGATCCGGGTCGCCCCACCCTGCACGAACGTGATCCCGGTCCCGGCCAGCAGGTCGGGGATCCGGTGGTCGGCCAGCTCCTGCCCGGCGGCGGTCTGGTGCATCCGCAGCCGCTCGGTGAACCGGGCCGAGGGGTTGACCAGCGTGATCCGGACGCCGGTGCGCCGGGTCCGGTGGGCCAGGCGGATCGCGGCCAGCATGCCGGTGTAGCCGCCGCCGAGTACGACGACGTGGTGGTCGCTTCTCATCTCTTCACTCCCCACGATCGGGTCACCGGGCCAGGGCTCCGTGCCGGTGACGCCCATGGGACAAGGACCCCCGCCCCGAAGTGACACCGCGAGGATGTGATCCACGTCTCACAAAGGCTCGCTCTCGCTGGCGCGCACTTTGCTGCGATTTCGGCAGTTATGCCGCCCTCAGGTTCTAAGGTGCCGGGCATGGCGAATGTGCTCGTGGTGGAGGACGACCAATTCGTACGGTCGGCACTGATCCGGGAGCTCACCGAGCGGGCGCACGCCGTCCGCAGCGCGGGCACCGCGCTGGACGCCCTTCGCGAGGTGACCCGAGCCGCGCCGGACGTCGTCATCCTGGACCTGGGGCTGCCCGACCTCGACGGCGCGGAGGCCCTGAAGATGCTGCGCGGCGTCTCCGACGTGCCGGTGATCGTGGCGACGGCGCGCGACGACGAGACCGAGATCGTACGGCTGCTGAACGCCGGGGCCGACGACTACCTGATCAAGCCGTTCTCCGGCGAGCACCTGAGCGCCCGCCTCGGCGCCGTGCTCCGCCGGTCCCAGCAGTCGGCCCAGCCGCGGGCGTACCAGGTCGGCGGCCTGCGGGTGGACCCGGACCGGCGCGAGGCGTTCCTCGACGACCGGCCGCTGGACCTGACGCGCCGGGAGTTCGACCTGCTGGCCCACCTGGCGTCCCGGCCCGGCCACGTCGTCTCCCGGCGGGAACTGCTGACCGAGGTCTGGCAGCAGCCGTACGGCGACGACCAGACGATCGACGTGCACCTGTCCTGGCTGCGCCGCAAGCTGGGCGAGACCGCCTCCCGCCCCCGCTACCTGCACACCGTACGGGGCGTGGGCGTCAAGCTGATCGCGCCGTGAGGCGGTCGCTCGCGCTCGTGTCGGCGGCCGTCACCTCGATGGTCGCGCTGGCGTTCCTCATCCCCCTCGCCCTCATGGTCAAGGAGATCGCCCGCGACCGGGCGCTGAACGACGCGGAACGCCAGGCCGGATCGCTCGCCCCGGCGCTGGCCATCACGACCGACCGCACCGCGCTGCAGCGCGCCGTCGCCAGCACCCAGGCCGGAGCGGCGGGCCGGATGGCGGTCCACCTGCCACCCCGGGCCGGCGGCACGGTGGGGACCTCGCGGGCGCGGCTCGCGGACCTGGCCACCGCCACCGAGCGCGGCCGGTCCTTCTCGGCCCCGGCGGCCGGCGGCTACGTGCTGCTGCAGCCGGTGGCGCTGGACCAGGACCGTACGGCGATCGTCGAGGTCTACCTGCCGCGCCAGGACCTCGCACGCGGCGTCCAGGCCGCCTGGATCACGCTGACGGTCGTGGCCGGCGTGCTCGTCGCCGGGTCCGTCGTCGTCGCGGACCGCCTGGGCGCCCGCGTCGTCGGCTCCGCGCGCACCCTGGCCCGCGCGGCGACCGCCCTCGGCGGCGGCGACCTGCGCACCCGCATCGACCCGCAGGGGCCGCCCGAACTGCGCGACGCCGGGCACGCGTTCAACACGATGGCCGACCGCGTCGAACAGCTCCTCGCCGCCGAACGCGAGCTGATCGCCGACCTGTCCCACCGGCTGCGGACCCCCCTCACCGCCATGCGGCTGAACGCCGCCGCGCTCGGCCCCGAACCCGCGGCCGAGCAGACCCGGCTCGCCGTCGCGCGCCTGGAGGAGGAGGTCGACCAGATCATCCGCTCGGCGCGCAAGCCGATGGAGACGGCCCGGTGCGACGCCGCCGAGGTGCTCCGCGACCGGATGGCCTTCTGGTCCGCGCTGGCCGAGGACCAGGAACGCGACTGCGACCTGATCGGCGCCGACGGGCCCGTCGCCGTCCCGGTGCCGCGCGCCGAGCTGAGCGCGGTGCTGGACTCGCTGCTCGGGAACGTGTTCCGGCACACCCCGGAGGGCACGGCGTTCGCGGTGACGCTGCACGCGGGCGCGGGGCTGGTCGGCATCCTCGTCGCGGACGCGGGGCCGGGCATCGCCGACCCGGAGGCCGCGCTGCGCCGGGGCGCCAGCGGCGGCGGGTCCACCGGCCTCGGACTGGACATCGCCCGTCGCATGGCCGAGGCCGTGGGAGGCGACGTACGGATCGACCGCTCCGCGCTCGGCGGCGCGCAGGTGCAGATCTGGCTGCCGACGACGCCCAAGCGCCCGCGCCGGAGACGGCGGCCCTAACATCGCGGGACCGGAGGACCGCGGAGTGCTGATCACCGATCGGCTACTAATTGCCGGTATGGCGCTGAAAGATCTCTATCCTCCGATCGAGCCGTATGAGTCCGGCCTCCTCGATGTCGGTGACGGCAACGACATCCACTGGGAGGTCTGCGGGAACCCCGCCGGCAAGTCCGTGGTCTTCCTGCACGGCGGACCGGGCGGCGGCATCCTGCCCGGCTTCCGCCGGTTCTTCGATCCGGCCGCCTATCGCATCGTGCTGTTCGACCAGCGCAACTGCGGTGCCAGCCGGCCGAGCGCCGGCGACCCGCGGGTCTCGCTGGAGCACAACACGACCCCGCACCTGATCGCCGACATCGAGCGGCTCCGCGAGCGGCTGCGCATCGACCGCTGGCTGGTCTTCGGGGGAAGCTGGGGCAGCACCCTCGCCCTCGCGTACGCCCAGGCCCATCCGCAGCGCGTCACCGAACTCGTGCTGCGCGGCATCTACCTCATCCGCCGGTCCGATGAACACTGGACGTTCACCGACACCGGCATCGCCCAGCTCTTCCCCGCCGAGTGGGCGGCGTTCCGCGACGCCGTCCCCGCGGCCGAGCGAGACGACCTGATCGCCGCCTACGGCCGCCGCATCGGCGACCCGGACCCGGCGGTGCACCTCCCCGCGGCCCGCGCCTTCATGGCCTGGGAGATGTCCGCCAACACCCTGCTCCCCGTCGAGCCGCCGGCACTCGACGACGCGGCCCTTCTCGCCTTCGCCCGCATCCTCCACCACTACATCGCCAACGGCGGCTTCCTCCCCGACGGCGGCCTGCTCTCGGGCATCGACCGCATACGGCACATCCCCGCCGTGATCGTCAACGGTCGTTACGACATGAAGACCCCGCCCCGGCAGGCGTGGGATCTGCACCAGGCCTGGCCCGAGGCCGAGTTCCACGTCGTCGAGGACGCGGGCCACGGCAGCATGGAACCCGGCATCCGGCACCGACTGATCGACGCCACCGACCGCTTCCGTACGTGACTCGGGTGGCGTGAAACCGGGCGTTCCACTCGGAACCGGGCATCGGGTCAACCGCGCTTCAACCGCTCCTTAAGCGCGCCTTAACGGCGATCCACGGGGTGCCGCGCGGCCGTACGTTTGCACTGCCCTGCAGGCGCACCCCCGCACCCGGCTCCACCCTGGAGGTACCCCCTCATGAACGCAGACCGCGCGCGCCGCCGACGGCGGACGCCGCTGCTGGTCGGCCTCGCGGCCGTGCTCGGCGCCGGCGGCGTCGCCCTGGCGACCGGCGGCGCGAGCACCGGTGGCCTGCTGGCGGCGAGCGGCTCGGCCGACACCGCCTCCGTACGGGCCGCCTTCCGCACCGTCTCCTCCTGGGACTCCGGCTACACCGGCCAGTACACGCTGACCAACGGCGGCACCGACACCGTGCACGGCTGGGACCTGTCCTTCGACCTGCCGGCCGGCGCCAAGGTGACGAGCCTGTGGAACGGCGTGTCCCACCAGGACGGCACGCACGTCACGGTGCAGAACGAGAGCTGGAACGCCGACCTCGCGCCCGGCCAGGAGCGGCAGGTCGGGTTCACCGTGGACGGCAAGGCGACGACTCCGACCGCCTGCCAGGTGAACGGCGTCTCCTGCTCGGGCGGCGGCGCACCCACGCCCACGCCGACCAAGACCACTCCGGCCCCGCCGTCGACCCCGACTCCGGAGCCGCCGAGCACCCCGCCGTCCTCGTCGAGCGGCGGCTTCGCGCCGTACGTCGACGTGGGCCTCTACCCGCCGTTCGACCTGACCGGCACGGCGTCCAAGACCGGCGTCAAGACGTTCAACCTGGCCTTCGTCGTGGCCGGCGGCGGCTGCACGCCCAAGTGGGGCGGCTCCCAGGCGCTCGCCGACAACGACGTCGCCAAGCAGATCGGGGCGCTGCGCACGGCCGGCGGTGACGTCCGCGTGTCGTTCGGCGGCGCCAACGGCACCGAGCTCGCCCAGGCCTGCTCCGACTCAGGGGCGCTCGCGTCCGCGTACAAGCAGGTCATCGACGCGTTCAAGCTGAAGAAGGTGGACTTCGACGTCGAGGGCGCCGCGATCGCCGACCAGGCCGCGAACACCCGGCGCGCCCAGGCGATCGCCTCGCTGCAGAAGCAGGTGCCCGGCCTGGACGTGTCGTTCACGCTGCCGGTCCTGCCCTCCGGGCTCACCCAGGACGGCGTGAACCTCCTGAAGAACGCCAGGCAGAACGGCGACTCCGTCTCGGCCGTCAACATCATGGCCATGGACTACGGCGACGGTCAGGCGCCGAACCCCAGCGGCAAGATGGGCGACTACGCCATCCAGGCGGCGACCTCCACCGAGGCCCAGGCACGCGACGCGCTCGGCCTGAGCAGCGCGTGGAGCAGGATCGCGGTCACCCCGATGATCGGCGTGAACGACACGAACACCGAGGTGTTCACCGTCGCCGACGCCAAGAAGCTCGCGGCCTTCGCCAAGCAGAAGAACCTCGCCTGGCTGTCGATGTGGTCCGCCACCCGCGACAAGCCCTGCCCCGGCGGTCCCCAGCAGTGGGCGAGCGCGACCTGCAGCAGCATCGCCCAGAACGACCTGGACTTCACCAGGGCGTTCACCGGCTAGAGCCATCCTCTCCCCGCTCGGTGGCGGGCCGTGCGGCGCACGCGCGGCCCGCCACCCCTTCTCGCGCGGGTCAGCCGCAGTGGCTCCAGCCGCTGTACCAGAAGCCGCCGGCCGACGTGCCGCCGCCCCAGACGATGCACTTGCCGGCGGCGCTCTGCCGGACCGGCCCGGCGTAGGTGGTGTAGTCGTCGGTGTCCTCGACCGGCGTCTTACCGGAGACCTGCAGGTAGGCACCCGTACGGGTGGCCTTGCCGACCGACGTCGTCTTGAACGTGACGACGCAGTTCGACGAGCCGTTGAAGAGCAGGTAGATGGTCGAGCCGGACATCGTGTGCTTGTCGATCTGGGAGTAGCCGGATCCGCACACGCCGGCCGGGGTGGCGGCCGACGCGGGCGACGCGAGGGCGACGCCACCGGCGATGCCGCCGGCCACCGCCGCACCGGCGACGAGCGTCCTGAGAGCCTTCTTCATGGTGACCGCTTTCCTGAGACGTTGGAAGGTCATGGAGATGATCATGTTCGCGTCCGGAACGACGGGTTAATGGAGAGCGTCGCGACGTGGATGATCTCGCTGCTGGACCGTGACAAACGCGTCGTACGCGGTCGGCGGCGCGGGGCGGGATGAATCACATGCACGCGATTTCCGCGCCCCGCCCGCGCGGGCCTGGCTAGCGTGGGAGCCGCCGGCTCGAAATCGACCGGTTACGTCGACCGAGGTTGCTCCGTGAACAATGAGATCGTCGCCCACCCGCCCTTCCACGCGGAGCAGCCGCTTCGCCTGATCGTCACGGGTGGAGGGACAGGCGGCCACACCTACCCGGCTCTCACCGCGGTACGGACTCTCAACGCCCGGCTGCAGGGCGCCGGCCGGTCTCTCGAGGTGCTGTGGGTCGGCAAGGCGGACAGCCTGGAGTCCCGCGTCGCCGCCGGCGAGGGCATCCCCTTCGCCTCCGTCGTCACCGGCAAGATCCGCCGTTCCAGCAACCCGATCAAGCTCCTGTCACCGGCCAACGTGAAGGACATGCTCCGGGTCCCGCTGGGCATCCTTCAGGCCCGCAAGGTCATCTCGAAGTTCCGCCCGGACGTGGTCCTGGCCACCGGCGGCTACGTCGCCGTCCCGGTCGGGATCGCCGCCGCCAGGCTGTGCCACCGCCCCCTGGTGGTCCACGAGCAGACGGTCCGGCTCGGCCTGGCCAACCGGAGCCTCGCCGGCCGGGCCACGCGCGTCGCCGTGTCCTCGGAGTCGACCCTCCCGTTGCTGCCCGAGAAGTACCGTGCGAACGCCGTCGTCACCGGCAACCCGGTACGGCCGGAGGTCCTGCACGGCCGGCCGGAGAAGGCGATCCACGCGCTGACCCTGAACGGCTTCGACCGCCGTCTCCCCACCGTCTACGTCACGGGCGGGGCCCAGGGATCGCAGCAGATCAACACCCTCGTCGCCGGCATCCTGCCGTGGCTGCTGTCCCGCGCCAACGTCATCCACCAGTGCGGACCGGACAACCTCGCCGGGCTCCGGCAGCACACGGCGTCCCTGCCGCCGGAGCTCGCCGCCCGCTACCTGCTGACCGACTACGTGGGACCGGAACTGCCCGACGTCCTCGCGCTGGCCGACGTGGTGATCTCCCGGAGCGGCGCGGGCACGATCGCCGAGCTGACCGCGCTCGGCAAGGCCGCGGTATTCATCCCCCTCGCATCGTCGGCCGGCGACGAGCAGGCGCACAACGCACGCCACCTCCAGGAGACCGGCGCCGCCGTCGCCCTCCTCGGCGAGGCGACCCCGCAGGCCCTCGGCGCCGCCGTGGAACCCCTCCTCGCCGACCCGGCGAGGCGGTCCGCCATGGCCGAACGCGCACGCGCCGCCGGCCGCCCCGACGCCGCCGACCGCCTGGTCGACGTCCTCCTGTCCGTCGCAGGTTCCTAGCCGGCCGACCTGGGGCGGTCACGTACAGGAAAGCCCCCGGCCATCGGGCTCGGGGGCTTCCTCATGCAGACCGCTCAGCGGACGACGGCGGCCACTTCGACGCATTCCCCGGACTGGCTGCCGCGTTCGCTCGTCCGCCAGGCGGCGTTCGCCGGGGCGATCACGGCCATGGGTACACGTCGCCGACCGTGAAGATCCCGAACTGCATGACGCGACCGGTGGGCGCCCCTCGCCGTCAGGGCCTGGGCTTTCGTTGCGGATCGGTCAGGTATGTGTCGCACGATCCGGGTCCTGGTCTCGGAGCTGCTGACGAACGCCGTCAACGCACGCCCGCGCCCTGCGCGAATGGCCCATACGACGCCTGGCCGCTGCGTCTCGACGTCGCCGCCTGCAACCGGTGGACGTACTTCGCGGTCACCGACCCGGACCACCGGCCGCTGCCCGCATCCGATGAGGGCGGGCAACTCGTCGAGCACGGACGCGGCCTCGGAATCGTCGACCACATCGCCGCCACCCGATGGGTCACCTACGCGGAGCACGGCAAGACGGTGCACGTCGTCGTCGCCGCACCCGGCGTCACGTTAACGCCCGACGAACTGCAGCAGATCCGGAAGACGCGCCCAGGACAGAGCCGGTCCGGCGGAACCGGCCCCGTGCTCAACGCCGAGGATCGTGGTGGCGTCAGCGACGAGAACCCACGGCATTGACGGCGGCTTCCCGCTCGCCGTGCGACGTGGCTGCCATTAGTGACCGGCGAAACACGACGATCGGGGCATCGCACCGGCCACACGGACTCGTCGTATCGGTCGGCCGAGCGGGCGGTCCGGACATCCGTTGGTCCGCCCCCCATCGCGTACCGCATGCTCGGCGATCGCAAGTCCAGAAGGGGCCGAAGCCCACATATCAGCGCCCCGAGCGGACCTTTGCCGAGCATCCGGTACGTCCCCCCGCACGACCGCCCCAGGGACCCGACGGACAACCGCCGCAAACCACACGCCTGCGTGGCGCCTTCTCCCCCACAGGCGTCTACCCAGACGAGAATTCGTCTCCCGTGAGTAGACGGCGCAGAACTCAACGGGCCCACCCGTCGAGGACCCCGGCGAGGGCCCCGGCGAGGCGGCTGCGTACCGAAAGCTCGGCGACCGCGAACGCGGAAGAGGACAAGGCCCGCGTATCGGCGCCGCAGGCGGCCCCTTTGCCGAGCATCCGGTACGGCGGTGAGGGCGCCGCTCACGTCGATCGCAGGTCCCGGGTCTCGTCCGGCGGTCTACACGAGGGTGCCGACGATGACCGTGGCGTCGGTGTCCTCGCAGGTCGCCACCCGAAAGGAGAGGCCGGCGCGGGCGATGGCCTCGCGAGCAGCCGGAACCTGGCGGTCGCTCGCCTCGAAGAGCAGGTGACCGCCCGGCGCGAGCCACTCCGGGGCCTCGGCGGCGACGCGGCGGGCGACGTCCAGGCCGTCCGCGCCGCCGTCCAGGGCGACCCGCGCCTCGTGGTCGCGCGCCTCGGCGGGCAGCAGGGCGACCTCGCCGGTGGGGACGTACGGCACGTTGGCCAAGAGGACGTCCACCCGGCCGCGCAGCGTCGCGGGCAGCGGCTCGTACAGGTCGCCCTCGTACGCCCGGCCGCCGACGGCCGCGAGGTTGCGGCGGGCGCAGGCCACGGCCGCCGGATCGATGTCGGCGGCGTACACCTCGGCCCTGCCGCGCCCCTCGGCTCGGCCGTCCGCTTCCGCCCTGACATCCGCTTCCGCCCTGACATCCGCTTCCGCCCTGACATCCGCTTCCGCCCTGACATCCGCTTCCGCCCTGACGTCCGCTTCCGCCCTGACGTCCGCTTCGGCCCCGCCGAGCAGCGCGGCGAGCGCCGCGCCGAGCGCGCCCGAGCCGCAGCACAGGTCGAGGACCACCGCGCCCGGCCGGGCGAGGGCGGCGGCCTGCCGGACGAGGAACTCGGTGCGCCGCCGGGGCACGAACACGCCCGGATCGACCGCGACCCGTATTCCGCAGAACTCGGCCCAGCCGAGGACGTGCTCGAGGGGCAGGCCGGCGACGCGCCGGTCCACCATCGCGGCGAGGTCGCCGGGCGTGCGCGCGGTCTCGAGCAGCAGCCGCGCCTCGTCCTCGGCGAAGACGCAGCCGGCGGCCCGGAGCCGGGCGACGACGGCGGAGGGGGACAAAGAAGAGGTCGACATGAGAGACGGCAACCCTACTCGCGCCGTTCCGCACGGCGCACCCCACGCCCCCGCTCGCGCCGTTCCGCACGGCCCGCTATTCGGGCTGTGCCGCACGATGCGCCCCATACCCACCCAAGCCGTCCCGCGCGGCTTCGCCGCAGGTCGGGGGGTGGTGAGGTCTCCGTCACCGCGCGGATCCCTCCGGCTGACGTAGGTCGGTTGCGTCATGCGGGGGAGGGCTTTCGGCGCCGTCCGGCAGACGATCGATGGTGTCAGTCGACCTCGGCAGGATCTCGTCCCCTCCGAGTCTCCCCTGCCTAACCGGGGGCACCACCATGCACGAGCCGGACTTCTTCCACGGCGCCGGCGTCCGAACCGGCGCGCTCCTGCATCATCTGGACATCGCGCGACACCGCACGTCATGGCCGACCGTTACGGCCGTCATTCCCACCCTCAACGAAGCCGCCAATCTGCGATGGCTCCTGCCCCGCCTGGCCGGGGTGGACGAGGTCGTCGTCGTCGACGGCGAGTCCGCGGACGGCACCGCCGACGTGGCCCGGCGGCTGCGGCCGGACGCCGTCGTCATCAGCCAGCCGCCCGCCGGGAAGGGCGCGGCGATGCGGGCCGGTTTCCGGGCCGCCACCAGCGACGTCATCGTCGCCATCGACGCCGACGGCAGCATGGACCCCAGGGAGATCGACGCGTTCGTCGCGTTGATCTGCTGCGGGTTCGACGTCGTCAAGGGGTCCCGCTACTGCGTGGGCGGCGGCTCCGACGACCTCACGCTCCTGCGCCGGGCCGGGAACCTCTGGCTGACCAGGCTCGCGAACGTGCTGTACGGCGTGCGCTGGACCGACCTGTGTTACGGGTACATCGCGCTGCGCCGTTCCGTCGTCGACCGGCTGGGCCTGGCCGCCGACGGGTTCGAGATCGAGACGGAGCTGTGCGTCAACGCCGTCACCACCGGGCTGCGCATCGCCGAGGTGCCCAGCCACGAACTCGACCGCAGGTCCGGCGTCTCGAAGCTGAACGCGGCCCGGGACGGCCTGCGGGTGCTGCGCACGATGGTCCAGGGCCGGCGGCGACCCGCGAACCGGCCCCGGCCGCGGACCGCCCCGCCGCACGAGCGGGCCCCGCGCGAGCGGGCGGCTCTGGAGCGGCCCGCGCGCGAGCGGGCGGCCCTGGAACAGGTCCACCTGGAGGAGGCCCCCGGGTGAGGTTCGAGATCACGCGCCCGGCGGACCTCGGGGAGCCGGAGCTGGCGCGCTGGCGCGCGCTCCAGGGCGCCGGCCCGGCGCTCGGCAACCCGTTCCTGTCTCCGGAGTTCACGCTGGCCGTGGGCCGGTTCCGGCCCGACGCGCGGGTGGCCGTGCTGAGCGACGGCACCGGCGTCGTGGGCTTCCTGCCGTACGAGCGGCACGCGCTCGGGCTGGGCCGCCCGATCGGCGCCGGCCTGACCGACTGCCAGGGCCTCATCGGGCCGCCGGATCTGGAGTTCGACGTACGGGCGCTGCTGCGCGCCTGCCGCCTGTCGGTGTGGGAGTTCGACCACCTGCTGGCCGACCAGGCGGCGTTCGCGGCGTACCACGCCGAGACCCGCGTCGAGCCGGTGATGGACCTGCGCGCGGGGTTCGCCCCGTACGTGGAGGAGGCGCGGAAGCGGTCGCCGAAGACGCTGAAGACCGTCCGGTACAAGGAGCGCAAGCTCGGCCGCGAGGCCGGGCAGGTGACCTACACGTTCGATGAGCGGGATCCGGCGGAGCTGGGGCGGCTGATGGCGTGGAAGTCCGACCAGTACCGCCGGACCGGCCGCACCGACCGGTTCGCCGTGCCCTGGATCGTGGCGCTGGTGACGCATCTGCACGAGACCGGCGTGGGCGTGCTCAGCGTGCTGCGCGCGGGCGACCGTCCCGTCTCCGCGCACCTGGGCCTGCGGGCGGGCCCGGTCATGGCGGGCTGGTTCCCCGCGTACGACGTGGAGTTCGGCCGGTACTCCCCCGGCATGGTCGGCCACCTGCGGATGGCGGAGGCGGCGGTCGGCGCCGGGATCGGCTGGATCGCGATGGGCCGGGGCGGCCGGGAGTACAAGGACTGGCTGAAGAACGCCGAGTTCGCGATCGCCGAGGGCCGCGCCGCCCGCGTGTCGGCCGCCGCCGGGCTGCACTGGATCCGCGAGGCGCCCGTGCGCCGGGCGCGCAGCGCGGTCCTGGCCCATCCGGCGCTGTACGCGGGGGCGGACCGGATGCTGCGGACGTACGCCAGGCTGCGCGCGAAGGGCCGCGCGGCCGGGCGCGCCGCGGTCGGGGAGGCGACGGCCGGGCGCGCCGCGGTCGGGAAGGGGAACGCCGCGTGAAGATCTCCGTGGTCATCTGCGCCTACACCGAGCGGCGCTGGGACGACGTCCTGGCCGCCGTCGAGTCCGTACGGGCCCAGCGGCTCGCCCCGCAGGAGATCATCCTCGTCGTCGACCACAACGACGCGCTGCTGGACCGCCTGCGGGCCGCGCTGCCGGACGTCCGGGTGCTCCCGAACACCGGGCCGCGGGGCCTGTCCGGCGGCAAGAACACCGGCGTGGCCGCGGCGGGCGGCGAGGTGGTCGCGTTCCTCGACGACGACGCGGTCGCCCACCCCGACTGGCTGTCCGTGCTGGCCGCCGGGTACGCGGAGCCGGACGTCGCCGGGGTCGGCGGCCGTACGCTGCCGCTCTGGCCGTCCGACGCGCCCCGCTGGTTCCCCGAGGAGTTCGCGTGGGTGGTCGGCTGCACCTACCGCGGGATGGCCGCCGGACCGATCCGCAACCTCATGGGCGGCAACGCCTCGTTCCGGCGCGCGGCGTTCGAGGTGGCCGGGGGCTTCCGCAGCGGGATCGGGCGCGCCCCGGGCAAGCGGCCGCTGGGCTGTGAGGAGACCGAGTTCTGCATCCGGCTGCGCCAGGCCGCGCCGGAGACGGTGTTGCTGTTCGACGACCGCGCGGTGATCTGGCACCGCGTGCCCGGCGAGCGGGCGCGCTTCGCGTACTTCCGCACCCGCTGCTACGCCGAGGGCCTGTCGAAGGCGATGGTCACCCGGAGCGTGGGCGTCGGGGACGGGCTGGCCAGCGAACGCCGGCACGCGCTCGTCGAGCTGCCGCGCGGCGTCGGGCGCGAGATGCGCGCCGCGCTCACCGGCGACCCGGCCGGGTTCGGGCGGGCCGGGGCGATCGTGGCGGGGCTCGCCTTCACGCTGTCCGGGTACGCCGCGGGCTCCCTCCGGCCGTCCCGTGACACCGCCGGTTCTCACCGGGCGTCCGGTCCCCTCAGGAGGTCCCATGGGTGACGCGCCGCCCGCTCCCGTTCCGATCCTGATGTACCACTCCATCGGCGGCTCGGACCGGCTCGCGGTCCGCCCGGAGGCGTTCGCCGAGCAGCTCGCCTATCTGCGGGACACCGGCCGCACGCCGATCACCTTCGGTGAGCTGGCCGAGGGCGGCCCCGCGCCCGTGCGGCCGGTGGTGATCACGTTCGACGACGGGTACGCCGACTTCCACGAGCGGGCGCTGCCGCTGCTCGACCGGTTCGGCTTCCGCGCGACGGTGTTCGTGACCACCGGCTGGATCCGGGACGCCGGGCCGTACGCCGCTGGCCGGCCGCTCGGCCGGACGCTCAGCTGGAGCCAGGTCGCGGAGATCGCGTCCTGCGGGATCGAGGTCGGCGGGCACGGCCACAGCCACGCCGAGCTCGACCAGCTCCGTGACGCGGTGCTGCGCACGGAACTGCTGCGCAGCAGGCGGCTCCTGGAGGACCGCGTCGGCCGTGCCGTGACGACGATGGCCTACCCGTACGGCTACTCGAGCGAGCGGGTGCGCCGCGCGGTCCGGGCGGCGGGGTACGACGCGGCGTGCGCGGTCGCGAACGCCCTGGCGGCCGACGGCGGCGACCGGCTGGCCGTGCCCCGGGTGACCGTACGGGCCGGCACGTCGATCGCCGGGTTCGAGCGGGCGCTGTGCGGCTGCGGATTCCTCGTCGACCACGCGCTGACCAAGGGGTACGCGGTCGTCCGCCGGTCGCGCTACGCCGTACGACGCCTCCGAGGAACCGTGTGACGCGCCTCAGGACACTTGCGCGAACGGACGAAGGGGCGACACTGGAGCCCATGGCGGCCCTGCGGAGCGAGCTGTCCAATCCGCTGTTCCGCAACGCGTACGCCCTGATGATCAACGGCGGGCTCACCGGCGTGCTCGGGCTCGGCTACTGGCTCCTCGCCGCCCGGTTCTACCCGCCCGCCGAGGTCGGCCGGCAGTCCGCGCAGAACCAGGCCATGATGTTCCTCGGCGGGCTGACGGCGCTGAACTTCATCCTCATCCGGTTCGTCCCGGAGATGGGGCGGGGCACGAGCCGGCTCGTGCTGCGGACGTACCTCGCGGGCATCACGGCCGCCGCGACGCTCGCCGTCGGCTTCCTGCTCACGCTGGGCTGGTGGGGTCCGTCGTTCGCGCACCTGTCCGGGGCAAGCACCGGGATCTTCTTCGTCGTCTCCGTCGTCTCGTGGAGCCTGTTCACCGCCCAGGACGGGGTGCTCACCGGGTTGCGGCACGCCACCGGCGTGCTCGGCAAGAACACGCTGTTCGCCGCCCTGAAGATCGTGCTGCTCGTGGCCCTGGCGGGCGCGCTGCCGGACGACGGGATCGCCATCTCCTGGGTGCTGGCCGCGCTGCTCCTCCTCATTCCCGTCGAGGGGCTGGTCCACCAGCGGCTCATCCCGCGCCACGCCGCCGCGACCGACGGCGACCGGCCGGTCCCGACCGGCGCGGAGATCGGCCGGTACCTCGCCGGCGACTACACCGGAACGCTCTTCTACTACGCCCTGTGCAACCTCGTGCCGGTCGTCGTCGCCACCCGCCTCGACGCGCGCACGAACGCGTACTTCTACCTGGCGTGGGTGCTCGGCGCGACCGTCGACGTGCTGGCCGTCAACATGGCGACGTCGCTGACGGTCGAGGGGGCGTTCGACGCCGGCGGGCTCGCCGCCGCCTGCCGCTCGGCGCTGGTCCGGATCACGCTCATCCTCCTGCCCGCCGTCGTGGTCATCCTGCTCGGCGCCCGGCTCGGCCTGTCCGTCTTCGGCCCCGGGTACGCCCGCGAGGGCGCCCCGCTGCTGCGGCTGCTCGCCCTGGCCGTCCTGCCCAAGGCGCTGATCGAGGTGTACATCGGCGTGCTGCGCGTCCGGCGGCGCACGCGGCTCGTCGCGCTGCTGCAGGGCGTGCGGTTCACGGGCGTGCTCGGGCTCCTGCTCCTGCTGCCCGGCGGCGCGCACGCGACCGGCCCCGGGTACGCCGTGCTGACCGTCACCGTCGCGCTCGCCGTCGCCGTCCTCCCGGCCATGCTCCGGGTGGTCCGTCCCGCGCCACCGCCCATCGCGGCGCCCGAAGACCTCGCGACGACCGAGGCGGAGCCCGGAGCGGCCCCCGAGGCCGTCCCCGAAGCGGGGCCTGAGGCGGGGCCCGAGGCCACCCCCGAGGCGGAGCCCGAGGCCACCCCCGAAGCGGACCCTCAGGCGGGGCCCGGAGCCGGGTCCGAAGCGGGGTCTGGGGCGGGGCCCGGCGCCGGGTTCGAAGCGGTGCCTGAGGCGGGATCCGAGGACGTGGTGGTGCCCCGTCCGGTGCGGTCGCCCGCCCGGCGGGTCGCCGCGCGGCGGCCGAGCAGGGCGCGGGCCGCCTGGCCGGTGTGGGCGCTGTTCGCCGCCGGCCTCGGCCTGTACTGGCTGCCGCTGCGGCACGTGCGGCTCGCCCGGATGAACGGGTACGGGCTGATCTCGGTGCTGCCGGTCGCCACCCTGGTGGGCGCCGGGCTGCTGGTCGCGGCGTTCTTCGGCACGCTGTGGCTGAACCGGCAACGCCGGGTGCTCCTGCTCCTGCAACTCGTCTCGATCGTCGTCGCGCTGCACGGCCTGGCCCCGGCCCTTGAGCCGTACGCCCGGCCGGAGACGGCCTGGCAGCACTACGGGTTCGTGGAGTACATCCGGCGGACCGGCGCGGCGGACTACGCGCTGGACGCGCGGTTCAGCTGGCCGGGGTTCTTCGCGCTCGTCGCCTTCGTGAGCCGGGTGGCCGGCCTCCGCGACCTGGAGCCGCTCCTGCACTGGGCGCCGGTCGCCGCGCAGGTGCTCTACCTCGCGCCGCTGTACCTCATCCTGCGGACGATGCGCGCGAACTGGCGCGCGTGCTGGCTGGCCGCGTGGCTGTTCGTGGTGGTGGACTGGGTCGGGCAGGACTACTTCAGCCCGCAGGGCTTCACCTACCTGCTGTACCTGCTGTTCGTCGGCGTGCTGCTGAACTGGTTCCGCCCCCCGGTGCGCCCCGCCGACTGGCGGCCGGGCACGGGCCGGCTCCGGGCGTTCGTCCGCGGGCCGCTGGCCGCCGGGGACCGGCCGCCCGTCGACGCCCCGGTCGGTACGCGCACCGTCCTGCTGGTGCTCCTCGTGCTGATCTTCGCGGTGACCACGGCGAGCCACCAGCTCACCCCGTTCCTCACCCTGTTCACCTGCGCGGGACTCGTGGTCGTACGGCGCTGCACGGCCCGTGGCCTGCCGGTCCTGCTCGCGGTGATGGTGGCCGGCTGGGTCGGGTTCATGGCGACGGCGTACTGGGCCGGGCACATCGGCGACCTGTTCTCCGGCGCGGGCGCGCTGCTGTCCAACCTGACCGGCGGGGTCGCCGGCCGGGTGAGCAACGGCAGCGAGAGCCTGGCGACGGTGCAGCTCGTGCGGATCCTCATCGCTGCCGTGACCATGTCGCTGGCGTTCTACGGGGCGGTACGCCGGCGGCTGCACCGCCTCGACGACCGGGTGGCGCTGGTCCTGCTGGCCGCGCCGTTCCTCGCGGCGGGCCTGCAGAACTACGGCGGCGAGATCGCGCTTCGGGTGTACTTCTTCGTCCTTCCGGGCGCCTGTCTCCTCGCGGCGTACGCCTTCTTCCCGGCGACCTTCGCCGCGCCCCGCCGTACCCTCGCGGTCGGCGGCGCGGCGCTGTGCGGGCTGCTGCTGGCGGGCGGCTTCCTGTTCGTCCGCTTCGGCAATGAGACGTTCGAGCAGGTACGGCCCGGCGAGGTGCGGGCGTTCGAGACGATGCTGCGGCAGACCCCGACCGGCGTGATCAACGTCGTGTGGCAGGCGGACCCGCAGGACGACGCCGGGTATTTCCCGATGATGCCGTGGGGCGAGCGGGCGATGGAGCGGTTCGACTACACCGCCGTCCGCGCTCCCGCGAACCCGTCCGACATCTCCCGGATCGTCGCGGCGCTCCAGGAGCAGCCCGGCGGCTACTTCGTCACCAGCCGGGCCAACGAGGCCTACAACCACTACAACTACGGCCTGCCCGCCTCGTACGCCGGCCGCATGCGGGCGGCGCTCGCGGCCGCTCCGCAGCTCCGCCCGGTGTTCGTGGACGGCGACGCCGCCGTCTACGCGCTGCGCACACCGCCGCCGGGCGTCCCGGCCGCCCCGGTCCGGGCACGGCACTTCCGGTTCGGCTCGACGCGCTGGACCCCGATCGGCCTCGTGGTGCTCCCGCTGCTGATCGTCCTCCTGGTCGCGCGCGAGGCCGTACGGCTGCGCCTCGGGCCGGGCCAGGAGCGGCGGCTGCGGCCGTTGACCCGTGCGTCCGTCTTCCTGCTGCTCGTCCTGATGGCAGTGATCGTCGAGCGTTTCCTGGCGTTGGGGTCGTGATGCGCGGACGACGAATGCTCCTCCCGGCGGCCGCGACGCTCCTCCTCGCCGGCCTGGTCGCCGTCGCGCTCCTGCCCTCCGGCGCACCGCGTCCCGGTCCGCTCGTCCTGGCGCTGGCCCTCGGCACGCCGGCCTGCTGCACGGCCTGGCTGCTCGCCGGTCTCGACGGGGCGGCCCGCGGCATCCTGGCCGGCCTGGCGGCGATCGCGCTGAACGCCGCCGTCGCCGAGGTCATGCTGGTCTGCTCGATGTGGTCGCCGCGTGGCGGACTGGTGGCCGTGGCGGCCGTCTCCGCGGGACTGATGGTCCCGGCCTGGGCAATCCGCGCGGTACGCGCCAAACGCAAGAATTCGCCGGAAACGCCGCTTAGTGACTCGGTGAGAATGGACGACGACGACGAGTCCTGGGCGTTCGACGGCTGAGCACGGAGGCCGCGGCCGCAGGAATCGCGTCTCGAACCTAGCGGCGGCGGAGTGGCCCGCCGACCGCGACACACCGTGCGCGGCGGACTCCAGGACAAGATCCGATCTTGCTCAGGAGATTGGTCCGTCCATTGTGCGGGGCCATGAGCGGACAGGTCGCAGAACAAGGCGAAAAGTCCGGTTTCTTGAATTCGCTCTTTAGTGCCATCTTACCCTGTAGTGATCTAGCCGAGAAAGTGCGCGGGAATGTTACAAACAACGGCGTCCACCCGATACCGGGCGGCCAGCGCCGTTTCGCGAAGGCCATCGCGCCATTCCGAGATATAAGGAGACCGACGTGCTGAAGAAGACGTTCGCCATCGGTGGTCTGGCTATCGCCACCGCCTCGGGTGCGATTCTGACCGCTTCCCCGGCGTCCGCCGTGCCCGCCTGGGGCGGCGGCGGCTGCTGTGGCGGAGGAACCTGGTCGTCCAGCCACTTCCGTCACTTCTCGCACCACCGCAACTTCAACGCGAACGAGAACGACCTGTTCAACCACATCCGCCTGCGCATCCGCAACCGCAACAACAACGTTGCGATCGCCCGGAACGACCAGGCGCAGGCCCAGCGTGAGAACCAGTTCCAGTTCGAGCGGCAGCGCCAGCGGCAGGACGAGCGGCAGCGGCAGGAGGAGCGGGACCGCCGGGAAGACAACCGTCCGGGCGCCCCGGGCGCCCCGGGCGTCTGAGCCCAGGGGGGCTGACCCAAGGCGGTGATCGCCGGCATCACACGGCGGTGGCTTGAAGAACCACGCGGTGCAATCCGCAAGCCGTCCGGTCAGGAAAGGGCGCCGGAGAGAACCTCCGGCGCCCTTCTCCCCGACGACGAAAGGAGATCGGCGTGCATAAAAGGAGAAGCGCCTCTCTCGGCTTGGTGGTATCGGCCACCGCCGGCATCCTGCTCGCAGGCTCGCCGGCGAACGCCCAGGCCGACCTCGCCGGTTACTGGCACCACCATCGCCACAGTTTCCGTTTCATGCACAGACACGGACACGTGAGCCTCAACCACAACCGTCCGCGTATCTTCATTCGGATCTTCATCTACAACCGGAACAACAACGTCGCGATCGCCCGGAACGAGCAGGCCCAGGCGCAGCGTGAACGGCAGTTGCAGTTGCAGCGGCAGCGTGGGTTCGAGCGGCGACGGGACGGGGACCCCGGCACGGAAACGCGCCGCCCCGCTCTCCGGTCCGCGAGCGCTCCCCTGGCCGCACCCGCCGGGACGACCCAGCAGGTCCGGCCACAGGTCGCCGGCGGCCCCAGCGCCGCACGCGACAACGGCGTCGCACGTGACAACGGCGTCGCGCGCGATCCCGGCACCGCTCCGGCCCGCCAGAGCGCGAGCCAGAGCGCGAGCTCCGACGAAGGCGCCGGGAGCAGCGAGTGGCAGACGCCCTGACCACCTGCCACATCATTCGAAACGAGCACTGACAGGAGATTGAGATGTCGAAGAAGTCCTTCACCATGGGCGGCCTCGTGATCGCCTCGGCCGCAGGCGTGCTGCTCACCGGCTCGCCCGCGTCCGCCACGCCCACCTGGGGCGGCGGCGGTTGGGGTGGCGGCGGCTGCTGCTCCTCGCACCGCAACCACTTCTTCTTCGCGAACCGTCACCGCGCCTTCAACGGCAACGAGAACGACATCTTCAACCACATCCGCCTCCGGATTCGCAACCGCAACAACAACATCGCCGTCGCGCGGAACGAGCAGGCTCAGGCCGAGCGGCAGAACCAGTTCGAGCGGCAGAACCAGCGGCAGCGGGACGACCAGTTCCAGGACGAGGCGGGGCGCCGCTGAAGCACCGGCCACCTGACCCGGGTGGCGTAGCGTCCAGCGATGTGGACCACGTCGGCGACTCGAACCGATGGGGGTGGCGGTGACACCGCCTCCGAACAAAATAAGCGGCCTTTTCCTGCAGATCATGGCATCAGCCAGTAGGTAAAGAGTCGCCGACAGAATGACCAGCCCCGGGGCAGGGAGTACGAACTCCCGCCCCGGGGCTGGTGTCGTCTTCGCCGCTTTTATAGGCAACTTACGCCGAGATTGCCGCCCGAGGAGGGTCATCGGGAAAGTACGGCTATGGCGCCCAAAACGGGCGCTGATGGCCATCGGGCCATTTCCGGCAAGAAGGAGATGAACGTGCTGAAGACGACAAGCGTCGCCGGCGGCCTCATAGCCGCCGCCGCTACAGCCGGCATCCTGCTCACCGGTTCGCCCGCGTCGGCCCAGGTTCCCACCTGGCACGGACACCACCGGTTCAGCTCGCACAACCACAACCGGAACCGAAACGTCAACGTCAACCGAATCATCGTCCGAGTCCGCGTGCACAACCGCAACAACAACGTCGCCATCGCCAGGAACGAGGGGTTCCAGCCCCGCCGCTTCTTCGGCCGCGGCTTCGTCGACCGTGGCTTCGTGGACCGCGGCCGCGGCTGCTGCCGCCGGTTCGACGACGATGACGACTTCATCGGCCGTGGCCGGTTCTTCGGTGACAGGGACGGCGGTGCGACGGCGGTCATTCGCGGCGGCGACGTGTTCGCGCGCGCCGGTGACGCCCGCGCGTTCGTCGACTGACCGGAACGCCGATGCGTTGCCGGATGACGACGGCGACGGTCGGCGTCGGACGACCGCGCCCTGAGGCGTACGGCGGGGCGTGACGGTCCACCGCACAGGGGCGGGCGGCGGGGCCCGGCGGGGCCCCCCCGGCGCACATCGGCCACCCCCCCGAGGGCGAACTCTATCACGCGTCCAGCCAGGACCCCGACAGGC
>NZ_JBFAUT010000004.1:20024-136233 GCF_040679475.1 Actinoallomurus sp. NPDC052274 | reverse complement strand
AGCGAGCTGGCCGACTGGGCGGAGCTGCGCGAGACGGCCAAGCTGATCAAGGATCACACGATCGAGCACCTCGGCCACTCCGGCGCCCCTCTGACTCCGAGCCTCACGCGAGATCAGCCCGATTGTCCGTACTCGGCAGAAGGAGTTCGATGTGCTGACCAAGAAGAGCGCCGTAGTCGGCCTGCTGAGCACCGCGGCCGCAGCCGTGGTGTTCGCGGCGACGCCGGCGACCGCGCAGACCGGCCTCATCCGCGGTCCCGCCCGCGCGACCGCGGCACCGGCCGGCGCCGTCCCTGAGGGCACCGCGCCGGAGGGCGTCGCCCAGGGCACGACCGACCAGGTCACGGTGGTCCAGGGCGACCACCATCGCCGCCGGCACTTCCGGCACTACCGCCCGTATCGGCACTACCGCTACCGGCACTACCGGCACTACCGCCCGTACCGGCACTACCGCTACCGGCACTTCCGGCACTACCGCCCGTACCGGCACTACCGCTACCGGCACTTCCGGCACGGCGGCTTCCGCCACGGCGGGTTCCGGCACGGCGGGTTCCGGCACGGCGGGTTCCGCCACGGCGGGTTCCGGCACGGCGGGTTCCGGCACGGCGGCTTCGGCCACGGCAGGCGCTGAGCGGGATAGCTGAAACGACGATCGCCGGGCCGTCCTAGCGATCCAGCCAGCGGATCTCGTACGGAGCGAAGGTCAGATCCTCTCCGTCGATCCGGGTGCGGACCCGGCGGTCGCTCACGTTGACGGCGACCGCCTGCCGCGGCTGGGCGAGCACCCGCACCCGGGGGTCGGTCGACGACAGGCCGACCAGCCTCGTCCCCGCCGGGAACCACCGGGCGAAGTCCTGCAGGAGGGTCAGCATGCCCCCGGGCGCGCCGCCGTTCCGTGCGAGGGTGCTGATCCACAGGCAGCCCTGGCAGCGCGCGTCCTGGGCCTCGTTGTTCCAGTACAGGACGGTGGTGACGCCGGTCCTGGCCAGCTCGATGAGGGCCGCCGCGTTGATGGCGATCCGCTTGCTCTCGGTCCAGGGGAGGCTCTCCGGCTCGACGTAGTACTCGTCCCACCAGATCGGCAGGTTCGTCTTCGAGCGCAGCCAGGCGTTGATGGCGCCGAGCTTGTCCAGTGCGGTCACCTCGTCGGGGTAGACGTCCCGGTCGTCACTGGCCGTCGGCCCGTCCACGGCGATGAAGTCGGCGCCGTGCTTGTGCGCCAGCCAGTAGTCGACGGCGTCGATGACGCGCTGGTCGACGCTCCCCCACGGCCCGCGCACCGTGGACCGGTGGGTGTCCCCGACGAAGCTGTACATCGGGATGTACGGCCCGCCGACCCGGGCGTCGGGGTTCACCGCCTTCACCGCGTCGTAGACCGTGTTGTAGAAGTCGGTGAAGTCCTCGTACCGCCAGCGGCCGGCCTTGGTGTCGAAGAAGCCCTTGAGCTCGTTCCAGACGGCGAAGTAGTGCACGTCCGGATAGCGCCGGGCGACCGTGGCGGCCAGTTCGGCGTAGTCGCGGTAGTGGTCCCGGGTCGGGGCGACCTCGAGCCTGCTCCAGTCCGTCTGACCGGACTTGCCGCCCTTCATCCAGTCGGGGGCGCAGCACAGGGTGATGATGGGAACGCCGTGCGTCTTCCTGACGTACTCGATGCGCCGGTCGAGGGAGCGGAAGTCGAAGGTCCCGGGCGAGGGCTCCGGGTTGTCCGCGCCCCACCCCATGATGTGCTGGTTCTGCAGCACGGGCCGGCGCGCGATGGCGTTCGCCGCGGTGCCGCTGGCCGGGCCCTCGTCGGCGCTGTAGTCGGTGTGCGTGAAACCCCACACCGGCCAGTCGGTGACACCGGGCGCCCCCACCACGCCGATCGGTCGCGCCTCCTCCCCCTTCGAGGTGGCCGCGCGCTGAACCGCGAACCCGAGGGTCGCGATCAGCGCCACGAACAGGGTGGCGAAGACGATCAGCATGGGCAGGCGCGAGCGGAAGGCCACGACGATTCGCCTCAGATCTCGTACGGTAGGCGCTTGATCCCGTTGTCGAAGCCGGACAGCAGGTACTCCGGCTCGCCGGTCACCCGGATTCCCGGCACGCGCGTGAAGAGCTCCCGGAACATCGCGGTCAGCTCCCGCCGGGCGAGGTTCGCGCCCAGGCACAGGTGCGGCCCCGGGCCGCCGAAGCCGACGTGCGGGTTGGGGGTTCGCCCGATGTCGAAGACGTCCGGGTCGGCGAACACGCTCTCGTCCCGGTTCGCGGACACGTAGAACAGCACGACCTTGTCGCCCTTGCGGTAGGACTGCCCGTTCATCTCGTAGTCGCAGGTCAGCGTGCGCCGGAACTGCATGATCGGCGACACGTGGCGCACGATCTCCTCGATCGCCCCGCCGATCCGGCCGTCGAAGTCGGCGAGCAGCCGCGCCCGCTGGTCCGGATGCTCGCTGAACAGCCTGAGCCCGTGCGCGAGCGCGTTGCGGGTCGTCTCGTTCCCGGCCACGAGCAGCAGGTCGAAGAACGCGCCCAGTTCGCGCAGCGACAGGCGCTCGCCGTCGACGTCGGCGGTCACCAGCGCCGACACCAGGTCGTCGGCCGGTCGTCGGCGGCGCTCACGGCCCAGCCGCGCGACCAGGCGGTGCAGCACGACGATGGCCTTGAGGTTGCCCGCCAGGAGGCGCAGCGTGCGGAGCCGTACGACGTCGCCGCGGACCCCGGAGTACTCCGTCATGGCGTCCACGCAGGCGGCGACCTTCGCGTGGTCCCGCTCCGGAACGCCCATCATCGCGCAGATCACCTTGATGGGCAGGCGCGCCGCGACGTCGGTCACGAAGTCGCCCGACCGGCGCGCTAAAACGTCGTCGACGATCTCCCGGGCGGTCGCCGCGATGTGCTCGTCGATGCGGCCCAGCCGACGCGGGGTGAACGCGCGCGAGACGATCCGCCGCAGCCGGGCGTGGCGTGGATCGTCCATGTTCACCATGGGCCGCCCGAACAGCAGGACGATCCACGGCGGCGGCTCGGGCGAGGTGGCCGCCGGCTCGCTGCTGAAGACCTTGGCGTTCCGGCTGGCGTGCAAGACGTCGGCGTGACGTACGAGCGCGTAGAAGCCCCGCCCGTCCCGGACGAACGGCACCCGCTTCTCCTTGACGAACACGGGCCGGTCGTATGAGCGCAGGCGCGCGAAGGCGGCCAGTCGCTCCTCGGCGGGGCGCGCCCAGAACTCGAGTGCGGCGAGGTCGACGTCGTGGTCCTCGGCCCGGGTTCGCGCGCCCATGAGACCCCCATCGCGGTTCGCGTGTCACCTCCTTGGACGCTAACCCCTGCGACCGCGGTTGACGCGGTATCGGCCGGATCGTGCCATAGGATGCGCGCGATTCAGCCAACGGCCGTGAAGGGGGCGTGCGTGAACCAGGTCCATCTGGCCGATCAGGTCGCCAGGGTTCGCAGCCGGGCACGGCCGTGGCGCTCGATCATCGCGACGGTGCTGGCCGTCCTCGCGATGGCCGGGTCGATCCTCGCCCGCCAGCAGTCCCGGCCGCCCGGCCAGCGGCTGCCCTGGCAGCTCGCGGCCGTCGGGTGCGCGGCGGTGTTCTGCCTGCTGGCGTTCGCCGCGACGCTGGGCCTGTCCGGCCGGGCCCGGGATCTCATGCTGCCCCGCTTCGGGACCAGCCACGCCACGATGGTGCGGCTCGTCCTCGTGCTGATCGGCGGGCTCACGACCCTGGTGGTCACGCTGCAGTTGTTCGGTCTGCCCGTGGGGCAGCTCGTGCTCGGCGGCGCGCTGACCGGTGTGCTCGTCGGCATCGCGGCCCAGCAGACCCTCGCCAACCTCTTCGCGGGCATCATCCTGCTGCTGTCGAGGCCGTTCACCGTCGGCGACGAGGTACGGCTGTCGTCGGGCCCGCTGGGCGGGGAGTTCCAGGGCACGGTGCTGGAGATCGGCCTGACGTACGTCCGGCTCGAGTCCGAGGACGGCGACTACCACCTCCCGAACGCCCAGGTCCTGTCCGCCGCCGTCGGCCCGCCGGTGGCGAACCCCGACGCCGAGACCGCCCCGGCCACGCCCGGCGCCACGAGCACACCCGGCGGCACGGCGACTCCGGGCACGCCGGACGCGGTGGGCACGGCCGCCGTGGCCGGCATCGCCGCGCAGACCGCCGCCGACGAGTCCGCGGAAGGCACCGGCCGCGGCCCGGACGGAGGCGCGACTCCTCAGCGGTGAGCGCCGCACCCGGCCGGAACGGAGGCACGCCCCCCGGCGGTGAGCGCCGCACCCGGCCGAGACGGAGACGCGGCCCCCGGCGGTGAGCGCCGCGCCGCGGTCGCCGCGGGCGGTCAGTGGTGCTTGCCGTGTCCGGGCTTCTTGTGCTTCTTCGGCCGCGGTTTCGGGCGCGGCTTGGGCCGCTTCAGCGTGGCCTGCGCCTTGGGCCGGGACGTCCGATGGACGGGCGGCGACGGCCGGGAGGAGACCGGATGCGAGGTGACCGGCGCGGAGGACGACGGCGTGGCCGCGGGGTGGTGCGGGGACGTGGGGCGGGCGAACCAGCCCACTCCCCCCGCCAGCAGGGCGATCGCCAGCCCCCCGACCGCCAGCGGGAGCGCCCGGCGACGCCCGGCCGGCTCGTCGGCCGTCGGCATGGCCAGCACCTGGGTCGCACCGCCCGGCGGGTGACCCATCCCGGTGCCGCCCGGCGGGTGGCCCATCGCCGCGCCGACCGGGTACGACGGGGGCGTCGCCGCGCCGACCGGGTACTGCTGGGGCAGCGCGACCCCGTCCACCCGGGTCCCGCCGGCCACGGTGACGCCCGGGTCGGCGCGCAGCCGGGCCGCCCGCTCGGCGACCAGCGCCGCGCCGGCGGGCCGCATCGCGGGGTCCTTGACCGTCAGCGCGCGGACCAGGTCGCGCAGACCGAAGGGCACGGACGCCGGAAGCTCGGGCAGCGGGGTGTCTCGGTGCGCGACGAGCACGGCGGTCGCGGGTCCCTCGTAGGGCGGTCGCCCGGTGAGCATCTCGAAGGCGATGATGCCCACCGCGTACAGGTCGGTGGCGGCCGTCGCCTGCTTGCCCGTCGCCTGCTCCGGCGCGAGGTACAGCGGGGTGCCCATGAGCATGCCGGTCCGGGTCAGCGGAATGGCGTCCACGGCACGGGCGATCCCGAAGTCAGTGATCTTGATGGAGCCGTCGCGGCCCACCAGCAGGTTCCCGGGCTTGACGTCGCGGTGCACGAGCCCGGCGGCGTGCGCGACCGCCAGCGCGGTCGCGGCGGACACGATGATCTCGAGCACGCGATCCGGCGGCATCGGCGCGTCCCGGGCGATCGTCGCCGCGAGGGACTCGCCCTCCACGAACTCCATGACGAGGTACGGCGGCTCGTCGCCCCGGCCCTCGTCGTAGTCGAAGACCTGGGCGATGCCGGGGTGCGACAGGGCCGCGGCGTTGCGCGCCTCGAGGCGGAACCGCTGGCGGAACTCCGCGCTGTCGGCGTACTCGCCGCGCAGGAGCTTGACCGCGACCGGGCGGCCGAGGGCGGTGTCCTCCGCCCGCCAGACCTCACCCTGGCCGCCGACGGCGACGCGCTCGACCAAGCGGTACCGGTCGCCGAGCACCGTGGTGGGGCCGAATGTGATAGTCATCGTTCGCGCCACGATACCGACCCGAACCGCCATGATTCACTCACTTCGGTCGGCGCTCGGCGGGCTCAGCCGGCGTCGGGCGCGGTGCTCAGGCCCAGGGCGTCCGCCATCGCCCGGGACTTCACCAGCGTCTCCTCGAACTCCGCGGCCGGGTCGGACGCCGCCACGATCGCTCCGCCGACTCCGAAGCCGACCGTCTCGGGCGTGACCACGATCGTACGGATGACCATCCCCAGGTCGGCGGCGCCGCTGAGGGAGAACCAGCCGAGCGCGCCGGAGTAGACCCCGCGCGGGCCGTCCTCCAGCCGATCGATGATCTCCATGGTGCGCAGTTTCGGCGCCCCGGTCATCGAGCCGCCGGGGAACGCCGCCCGTACGCAGTCGACGGCGGATGCGCCGGGCCGCAGCACGCCCCGGACGGTCGACACGAGCTGGTGCACCGGGGCGTACGTCTCGACCGCGAACAGGCGCGGCACGTGCACCGAGCCCACCTCGCAGACGGCGCCGAGGTCGTTGCGGACCAGGTCGACGATCATCAGGTTCTCCGCCCGGTCCTTGGCGCTGGCGCGCAGCTCGCGGCGCAGGGCGGCGTCCTCCTCCGGCGTCGCGCCACGCGGCCGGGTGCCCTTGATCGGCTTGGACTCCACGACACGGTCTGCGCCGACGGACAGGAAGCGCTCGGGCGAGGCGCTGAGCACCGCGACGCCCGGGAAGTCCAGCAGCGCCCCGTACGGGACCGGGCTGACCCGGCGCAGGAACGCGTACGTCCGCAGCGGGTCGGCGGCCACGGGGGCGACGGCCATGTTGGTCAGGCAGATCTCGTACGACTCGCCGTCGTGGATCTCCCGGCCGCACTCGGCGATCCGTTTGAGATAGGCGTCCTCGCTGTGCCGCAGCTCGAACGGCAGGGCGGGCGCGCGGTCCGGCGCGGGCGGGCGCTCCCCCTCGGTGGGCAGGCGGCGTACGAGCGCCTCGGTCGCGTCGAGCCACGCGGCGGCGCGCGGGTCGTCGGCGCCCTCACCGAGACACAGCAGGAAGCAGGTGTGCTCCCGGTGGTCGAACACCAGCGCGCGGTCGGCGAAGAGCAGCGCCGCGTCCGGCGTCGGAGCGTCGTACGCGGCCGTGCCGCCGGTCTCGGCCTTCAGCTCGTACCCGAGGTAGCCGACGTAGCCCAGGTTGAAGTCGAACGGCAGCCGCTCGTCCGGCGGCAGGGCGCGTTCCCGGAGGCGGGCGTCGAGGCGGTCGAAGAACGGTCCCGGCAGGAGCTCCGCGGGCCGCCCCGGCCGCTCGACCCGTACGGTCCGCTCCCGCACCCGGTAGGTGACGAACTCCGCCAGCGGCCCCGTGCCGTCCCCCATGATCGAGAAGCGCGATCCGACGGCGGCCCCGGCCGCGCCGTCCAGCCAGAAGCTCCGCGGCCGACCCGCGAACAGCTCCCGGTAGGTGGTCTCCGGATCCGGCGCCCGATCGAGCCGCCGCACCTCGAGCCGGTACGGCGGCTCGGCCGATGCGGGGGCCGGATCCGGGCCGGCGCACGCCATCCGGACGGGCGAGTGGGGGCGGTGCCCGCCGAGGTCACGCGAACCGACGAGATTGCGGGAGCCTCCGAAGTCACGTGAGCCGGTGAGGTCACGTGAGCCGACGAGGTCGCGGAAGTTGGCGAGGAGCTCCCGGCCGTACTCGGTCCCGATCGACTCCGGATGGAACTGCACGCCCCACAGCGGCCGCTCCCGGTGGCGTACGCCCATGAGGACGTCATCGGGCGTCCACGCGAGCGGCTCAAGCTCCTCCGACAGCGCGGTCACGGCCAGCGAGTGGTAGCGGACGGCCGTGAACGGCGAGGGGAGCCCCGCGAACAGGTCCCGCCCGCCGTGGTGGATCGGCGACGCGAGGCCGTGCACCGGCTCGGGGGCGTACCCGACGGTGCCGCCGAACAGCTCGCACAACCCCTGGTGACCGAGGCAGACCCCGAGCACGGGCCGGTCCCAGTCGCGGATCGCGCGGGCGCTGACCCCGAAGTCCCGCACCCGGCCGGGACGCCCCGGACCGGGCGAGATCACCACGCCGTCGAAGTCGCGCGGGTCGAGCGAGGACCATTCGACGTCGTTGCGGACGACCACGGGCGGCCGTCCGTTCACCTCGGCCATCAGGTGGAAGAGGTTGTAGGTGAAGGAGTCGAAGTTATCGATCAGGAGTGTTCGCATCGAGCGCGGGACCTCTCAGTGGTGTCCGCGGAGCTCACCTCGAAGGATATGCGCCCCGGAACTCAGGTGTCGCGAAGGATCCGCTGGAGGATCTTGACGGACGCGTTGGGCGGCTCCGCCTCGATGACGACGCGGTTCAGCACGTGCCAGTAGTAGTCGACGTCGCTCGTCTTCGTGGCGTAGACGGCGTTCGTGAGCTGCTCGAGGTAGACGACGTCGGGGATGTCGTCCTCGGGGAAGCGCAGCAGTGTGATCGGGCCGCCCGCCGCGGCGTGGCCGCCGGCGCTGAACGGCATGACCTCGACGGTGACGTTCGGCAGCTCGGCGACCTCGAGGAGGTGGCGGAGCTGGGCGCGCATGACGTCCGCGCCGCCGATCGGACGGCGCAGCGCCGCCTCATCGATCACCGCCCAGAGCTTCGGCGGGTTCGGCCGGTGCAGCAGGAGCCGCTGCCGCTTCATCCGCAGCGCGACGCGCCGGTCGATGACGGCCTCGGACTGCTCGCGGTGCGCGAGACGGATGACCGCGCGGGCGTACTCCGGCGTCTGCAGCAGACCCGGGATGAACTGCACCTCGTACGTGCGGATGACGCTGGCGGCCTGCTCCAGCCCGAGGTAGTCCTCGAACCAGCGCGGGACCACGTCGGCGTACTCCCGCCACCACGGCGGTTCGGTGGCCAGCTCGGCGAGTTCGAGCAGGGTCGCGCGCTCGGCGCCGCCGTCCACGCCGTACAGCGTCAGCAGTTCGGAGACGTCGCGCTGCTTGAAACCCCGCCGCCCGAGCTCCAGGCGGCTGATCTTGGAGTGGGACGCCTGGATGGCCGCGCCGGCGCTCTGACAGGTGAGGCCGCGCGCCTCGCGCAGCCTGCGGAGCTGGGCGCCGACGAGCATCCGCAGCACCGTCGGACCGGCCTGGCGGTAGGCCAGCAGAGCGCTGTCGGCCACGCCACCAGCGAGGGGGCCAGTGACCATGCCGTTTACTCTCCGCTCCACAGTCGTCGCCGACACTGATCGCCTTCGAAGCCTCTCACGATAGCCTCGGCGGTGCGAACCGGATTGGACGGTTTGCCCTATGGCATCCCTCCAGCGGCATCGAGGAAAGGTCTTCCCCGTGACCGACGACGTGCACGCAATCGATCGGCAGCCCTCCGGAACCGACCGCGGACTCCCCGAACCCGACCGGCCGGCCCCACCGGACATCGACACGACCGTGCCCCACTCGGCGCGGATCTGGAACTACTGGCTCGGCGGGAAGGACAACTACCCCGTCGACCGGCAGGCCGGTGACGAGTTCACCGAGATCTTCCCGGGCATCGTCGACGCCGCCCGTGCCGTCCGGCACTTCCTGGCCCGCGCCGTGCGCCATCTGACGGAAGAGGCCGGGATCCGGCAGTTCCTCGACATCGGCACGGGCCTGCCGACCGTCGACAACACCCATGAGATCGCCCAGCGGGTCGCCCCGGAGTCGCGGATCGTCTACGTCGACAGCGACCCGCTCGTCCTTGCGCACGCCCGCGCCCTCCTGACCAGCACCGCCGAGGGCGCCACCGACTACATCGACGCGGACGTGCGCGACCCCGACCGCATCCTCGAGGCCGCCGCCCGCACCCTCGACCTGGGCCGCCCCGTCGGACTGATGCTGATGGGGATCATGGGTCACATCGACGATCGGGAGGACCCGTACGCGATCGTGCGTCGGCTGCTGGCCGCCCTGCCGTCCGGCAGCCACCTGGTGCTGAGCGACGGCACCGACACCGATCCCGAGCGCCGGGCGGCGCACCAGCGGTACAACCGCAGCGGCGCGGTGCCGTACCACCTGCGCTCCCCCGAGGACATCGCCCGCTTCTTCGAGGGCCTGGAGCTCCTGGAACCCGGCGTGGTCCCGGTCTCCCAGTGGCGCCCCGAACACAGCCCCTTCGGCCTCCCACCCCGAGT
This sequence comes from Actinoallomurus sp. NPDC052274, assembly GCF_040679475.1. Classification (NCBI taxonomy): domain Bacteria; kingdom Bacillati; phylum Actinomycetota; class Actinomycetes; order Streptosporangiales; family Thermomonosporaceae; genus Actinoallomurus; species Actinoallomurus sp. NPDC052274. The sequence goes on along the minus strand of NZ_JBFAUT010000004.1, from coordinate 126,473 downwards.
GGAGACGTTGGGCGGCATGGCCCGCAAACCCTGACCGCCCAACACCCGGCGCGGACGCCCGGCCGAAACCGCCCGGTCCCGACCGACCTCGAGGGTCAGAGCTTGGTTCGCCTTGTCATAGGGCGGCGTGAAGTCGTAGGACTCGTTCTCCTTGCCGTTGGGGTCTTGGGCGAGGATCGTCCAACCCGGTAATCGCCGGTTGAAGTCCTCGTTCTGGTAGAAGGCAGGCCCATCCTGCGGGGTAGGCGTCGGCTCCGGACACGTCGTGGGCGACGTACCAGGTGGCCGGGCCGGCAAGGCGTTCGGCGGCTCTGGCCGTGCCGTCGGCGACGGCGACGGTGGGGCCGGGATCGGGCACGGCCGCGTCGTGGGCGCCGGTCGGCCGGTGCCCTATGAGCAGGACCGTGGTCGTGCTGGCGATCGCCGCTGCGGCGACCGCGGCACCGGCGCGGCCCAGTACGGCCGACACCGTCGCGGGGCCGCCTCGGCCGCTGACCGTGCGGGGATGGGGGCGGCGGTTACCGCGGCCGGAGCGGTAACGGCGGCCGGAACGGTGACGGCGGTCGGAACGGTGACGGCGGTCGGGGCGATGACTCCGGCCGTGGTGGCGGTACGCTCGGCGGCCGCCTCCTGCCGCCACCGCTCCCACATCCGCCAGTCCCGAGGCCGGGAGGGCGGAACCGGTCCGTGTCGCCTGGCCCGATCCTGCAGCGTCTCCACCAGGAATCTGAAGGCGGTGGGATCGCTCGGCACGGCTTTGCCGGACATCCACTCCGAGAGTGTCGCGACGGCCAGCTTGACCGGGGGCCGCTGTTGCCGGGCCAGGTCCACCAGCCGACGGTAGGACGGCCGTCCGGCCGCCTCGTGCAACCGCCGCAGTTCGCCGGAGAGTCGGGCCGGCGCCTCACCCATTCCACGCCTCCCCTGTGTGACCATTCGGATGCGGACAGTTCCCGAACGCCATGGTAAAGCGCCGCTGAGCAGGCCGGACACTGTTCGCCCGAACAGGCGACGGTGGCCGGACTCCTACCGGCGCGGGCTGAATCGGAGCCGTCCGACCTCGAACCGAAGGGACGCACGATGCGCATCACGATCAGTGGCGCGGCAGCCGCCGCCGCGGTGACACTGCTCCTCACGACCCCGAGTGCCGCCTCGGCCATGACGCCGGCCTACGCCGGAGCGGCCGGCCTCAGCGCCCGGGCGGCACAGACTCAGGCGTGCGCCGACCACGGCCGCAACGACGGGCCGGCCGGCCCGACCGGTGGCAACGCCCAGGAAAGGATCGAACGGGTGGTCGCCGCCGCGACATCGATGACCGGCAGGGGCCTGTCCTACTCCTGGGGCGCCGGCGGAAAAGGCGGACCGTCCTGCGGAATCGCCGACGCGAGCCCAGGCGGCCACCACGACTACAACGTCCTCGGCTTCGACTGCTCCGGTCTGACCCTCTACGCCTTCTGGAAAGGCACCGGCCTCGACATCGGCAGCAGCTCTTCAGCGCAGTACCGCAACGGCACCAAGATCCCGCGAGACCAGATGCGGCGAGGCGACCTGATCTTCTGGAAGACCCACGCCGAGCACATCGTCCACGTCGCCCTGTACCTCGGAAACAACAAGATCATCGAAGCGGCGCCGCCGCGTGGCACGAACAGCGTCCACGTCACCGACCTGTACTCCAGCGGAGGCGGCGACGTGGTGACCGACCACGCCGTCCGCTACATCGGCTGACGCCACTCTCCTGCCGGAGGCGTGGCGAGCCTGCCCCTCCCTGAGCGACGGCCCCCGCCGACGGCGGGGGCCGTCCGCTTCTCGCACCACGACCGCCTCCCCGGCTTACGGTCATCCGGCCGGGTGCCGCACGCGCCGGCACCGCCGGGCGGTGACGACCACCATGGCGATCGGCTTCCTCGTTCCTGGTGTGGCGGTGCCGGGTCGTACCGAAGGCTCGGGACAGGTCCGCCCCCCCAGCGGAAATCTGGGCGCTTTGCCCCCTTCTCGAATCGTGGTTCCCGAGCATTCGGTACGCCGTGGCCGGTCCGCAGTGACGGTGCGGCGGACGGCGAGTCGGGTCGCGATGCCGACCGGTGGCCCTCATCCGGCAACCGGCGTTCCCAAGAAAGCGGCGATCCTCAGGAATGTCGGTGCCGTACTGAAGTATCAGCCGCCATGACTGCTTGTGCTGACGACTATGCCTGGTTCGATGACTATCGGCGCGGTTGGCTATCTGAGATGTACTGCCTCACCTTGATCAAGGACCTGACGCCCGTCGAGTTCCTGTCGCGGCTCGACGCCGAATTTCAAGGTGATTTCACGGGCATGGACGCCTTCGCCGCCCGGGACATGGAGTTTCAGGACAGCCAGGACCTGTACGGCGACTACATGCTCGTCGGTGCGGCACCGCTCCTCGGCCCCGACGGCCCTTGGACACTGGCCGTGGAGATCAACGGCACTGTAGGGACCGACGATCGGCTCATGGCCACGGCCTCGGCCGGAACCCGGATCGTCTCCCACTACCGCAACGTCAACGCCCTCACCCTTTTCCACTGGTGGGAAGACGGTGATCTGCGCACCTCCTTCGAACGGCCGCGCAGTCGGTCCGGCAGCACTCCCGACGCCCTCCTGTCCGCCATGAGCCGCGTCGGATACGGCCTCGGTGCCGACGGATCCGACCCGGGCGTCCCAGGAAAGTTCGCCCTCGCCGAGGAACTCACCGGTGTCCGGATCACCGCCGATCTGCTGGACGACGCCACCTACACCGCCGGCATCGTCACGATGCCCGTCCCGGAGTGGACCAGCATCACCATCGACATACCCGACGCCAACGGCGAGCGCATCGGCAAGAAGGTGACCAGGCAAGAGGTCGAACGTGCGATGCGTCATCCATGAAGCCGGGGCTGGGTCTCCATGCCCGCTGCTGCTCACGCGGTCGACTCGCGGCCAGATGCTGCTGATGGCGAGTCCGCGTGACGGCACGATCGGCTGCTGGGACGTCGCCTCCGGAGAAGAGCGGTGGCGTGTCACCGATGATTCGTTCAGCTTCAGCCTCACGGCGGTACGCCTTCCTCAGGGCCGGATGCTGCTGGCCTCGGGCGGTGAGGACGGGATCTGTCGGCGGGATGCGCTGACCGGTGACGCGCTGCCGAGCAACCTGTGCCCGGGCGGAACCATCTGGTCGGTGGCGTCCGGGACCGTGCCCGGTGGAGAATCGATGGCCACGGCAAGAGCGCGAGGATGCCTATCTCCAAAGAGACGAACGCCTGGAATCCCTCCCCGCTCATCCGGTCGAATCGGGCGAGCGCGGCGTCGACGAACAGGAGTTGATCCGTGTCGCCTCGCCTACCGGTGCAGCGTCCACAAGCGTCGATTCCTTGCCGTGTCAGACGCCTGTAGGAGAGATGGGCCACCAAAGCGTTGCGCTCTGCGGGGGTTGTCCGTCACGTCCGTGGTGTGGCGGTGCCGGGCCGTACCGAAGGCTCGGGAAAGGCCCGCCCGCGGTGGAGATATGGGCATTTTGCCCTCTGCCCGAATAGCGGTTTCCGAGCATTCCGTACGCCGTGGCCAGGTGCGCGGTAACGGCGCAGCGGGCGGCGCGCCTGGCCGTGGCACCGCCCGTACGGCGCGGCTGCGCTCACCTCGCCGTACGACGCCTGGTCACCCGCCGCCCCGCGCAGCCCGTGGACGATCTGCGCAAGCGCCTCGAGGTATGGCGGCAAGTGCGGCGCTGCCGGCCTTGAGCGCTGTCACTGGCGTCCACTGCGGTGAGAGCGCAGCGAACGCCAATGATGCGTCGGCCGACGGATCAGGGTTTGCGGCCGACGCCGCCGTACAGGGCGACGTCCTCATCGGGCGTCAGCGGTGACACCTCGGGCCGCCACAGCGGGCACGACACCATCCCGGGCTCGATGGGGTCGAGGCCGTCGAGGAAACCGGCGAGCTGCCGCGGGCTGCGCAGGTGGTACGGGACCGCGCCGGTGGTGTTGTACTGGCGGAGCGCCTCGCAGTAGGCCGGGTCCGTGTCGACCCCGTCGCGGACCGCGAGGAAGCTGCCGGGCGGCAGCGGGTCGAGCAGGCGGCGTACGATCGACCGCGCCTCGTCGTAGTCCTCCACGTGGGCGAGGATCCCCATGAGGATCACCGCGACGGGCCGGTCGAAGTCGAGGGTCCGGGCCGCCTCCGCCAGGATCTTCTCAGGCTCGCGCACGTCGGCGTGGATGTACTCCGTCGCCCCCTCGGGAAGTCCGGTCAACAGCGCCTCGGCGTGCGCGAGGACGAGCGGGTCGTTGTCCACGTAGACGACCCGCGAAGCGGGAGCCACCCGCTGCGCGACCTCGTGGGTGTTGTCCACGGTCGGCAGGCCGGTCCCGATGTCCAGGAACTGTCGGACGCCGGCCTCTTCGGCGAGGTACCGGACCACGCGGCCGAGGAAGTAACGGCCGATCCGCGCCAGGTCGACGATCTGCGGGAACAGCTCACGGACGCGGTCCCCGGCCTCCCGGTCCACCGGATAGTTGTCCTTGCCGCCCAGCCAGTAGCCGAAGATCCTCGCCGAGTGCGGCACCGAGGTGTCGATCTTGGGGCGCTCGGCCGGCGGGGACAGTTCATCAGACATCGACTCAACTCCTGCCAAAACGGTTAACCCCAACGCTGCGAACGTAACCCACGCACCGGGGTTCACTCCTCCATCGGCACGGCGCGGCCACAGGTGGCCGGAGGCGGCCGCCGGAACCGGTGGCGACCGGCGCGACGACTCTGGGTCGACGTGAAGGGCAACGGCTACGCGATCCGAGGCGACACCGGGACGAGGACCCCGCGGACGGTTTCCAGACCCACCGGATCGTCGAGGGGTGGGGTACCGGCACCATATTCCGTGGCAACAAGATCGACTTGGCGGGCGGCGACGGTGGCACCAACGACACGGCCGGCGGCAACACGATCCTCTGCGACAACGAGGTGAGCGACGGTCGGCTCACCGAGGACGGCACGTGCGTCAACAAGTGAACCAAGGAGACAACTGCATGAACCCGAAGCCGACCGAGCTGCCCCGGCTCACCGTGATCGGCACCGGTTACCTGGGGGCCACCCACGCGGTCTGCATGGCCGCCCTGGGGTACGAGGTCCTCGGCGTGGACGTCGACGAGAAGAAGATCGCCAAGCTGGCCTCCGGCGAGGTGCCCTTCTTCGAACCCGGCCTGCCCGAGCTCCTCAAAAAGGCCCTCGACTCCGGACGCCTCCGGTTCGGCACGTCGTTCGAGGAGGCGGCGGCGTTCGGCGATGTCCACTTCATCTGCGTCGGCACCCCGCAGCAGCCGGGCTCAGACGCCGCCGACCTGACGTACGTCGAGTCGGCCGTCCGCGAGCTCGCCCCGCACCTGGAGCGCCGCGCCCTCGTCGTCGGCAAGTCGACGGTGCCGGTCGGCACCGCGTACCGCCTCACCCACCTGGTGCAGGAGCTCGCGCCCGCCGGCACGGAGGTCGAGCTGGCGTGGAACCCGGAGTTCCTGCGTGAGGGCTTCGCCGTCGAGGACACGATGCGCCCCGACCGGCTCGTCTTCGGCGTCGCCACCGACTGGGCGAACGAGCGGCTGCGCGCGGCGTTCGCCCCGATTCTGGACCTGGGCACGCCCGTCGTCCGCACCGACCTGGCCACCGCCGAACTGGTCAAGGTCGCGGCGAACTCCTTCCTCGCCACCAAGATCTCCTACATCAACGCGATGGCCGAGGTCTGCGAGGCGGTCGGCGCCGACATCAAGGACCTGGCCGACTCGCTCGCCCTCGACGACCGCATCGGCGGGAAGTTCCTGCGCCCGGGCCTCGGCTTCGGCGGCGGCTGCCTGCCCAAGGACATCCGCGCCTTCGCGCACCGGGCCGAGGAGATCGGCGTGGGCCAGGCCGTGTCGTTCCTGCGGGAGGTCGACGCCATCAACCGCCGCCGCCGCGCCCGTACGGTCGACCTGGTGCGCGAGCTGCTCGGCGGCCGGCTCGCCGGAGCGAACATCGCGGCGTGGGGGGCGGCGTTCAAGCCCAACTCCGACGACATCCGCGACGCGCCCGCCCTCGACGTGGCCCGCACCATGCACGGCCTGGGCGGCTACGTCCGGGTGTTCGACCCGGCCGCGCTGGACAACGCCCGCCGCGCCTACCCGGAGCTCCGCTACGGCGACAGCGCCCTGGACGTCGCGCGCGACGCCGACATCGTGGTGCTGCTGACCGAGTGGGCCGAGTTCCGCGAGGTCGACCCCGCAGCGCTCGGCGAGGTCGTCCGGCACAAGCGGATCGTCGACGGCCGGCACGCCCTGGACGCCGACGCCTGGCGCGCCGCCGGCTGGGAGTACCGCGCCCTCGGCCGCAACTGACCCCGTGGCGGCGCGGCCGGTGCGCCGGTCGCGCCGCGCTTCTTCTCCGCCTTCACCGAGCATAAGGCCTCGTTCACGCATTAGAGCTGTATCGAAAACGTTGCGACCCACTGACGTATCGAGAAAAGTGATCGACGCGCGGCGCGCTGCAGACACATGCTGCACAACCACGCATGAACCAGTCCCGGTCGAGAACGGCTCGCCAGCCACTTACGACCCCTTGACTCGATTCTCAGAAGGGCGAACCGAATGAACATCGGTATTCTCCGATCACGCGCATGCCGGCGTGTGGTCGCCGGTTCGATCGCTGCGGCCGCGATCCTGCCGATGGCGGCCGGCACGGCCGCCGCGTCTTCCTCCGCGTCCAGCGCGTTCCCGCGCGAGGTCGTCACGGCTCTCGCACATCTGAAGGCCACCGGATCCCTCAGCCCCACCGACCGCGCCGCCCTCCTGCGGCACCCCGAGGTGGCCGCCCAGGTGATCGAACCGCAGGCGGACACCTCCCTCCACAAGACGGTCGCCTCACCCATCTCCACGGCGAAGGTCAAGACGGGGTGCAGGCCGGTCCAGGACCGGTACATCGTCTACAAGACCCTGCTGGGGTTCAAGGCGTTCGAATGGCACAACTACCTGTACTACTGCATTCAGAAGGGCGGAAAGATAAAGCGCGTCGAGCGCAAGACCTACCTCAAGAAGTCCGACGGGACGAATTACCGGTCCGGGTACAAGATCAACAGTGAGGTCGGAAACAAGACCGCGCATTACAGCTCCGCCTACGAGGAGGCGGTCAAGAACTGCATCGTCAATCCCAAGGGCGGTGCGCAGCTGTGCACGAGGATCAACTACCCGTACAGCAAGTTCGTCGTGAATGGTAAGACCGGCAAGGTCACCTACTACTTCCGTAAGGGCTGACCGGGACCTCCCGACGCCTCGCGCGGGATCAGGGTCGACCGAGCGCACGGCCGCGCCCGCCGAGAGGGTTCTCGGCGGGCGCCGCCGTGCGCGTCAGCCGGTGACGCGGGTCGTGCGGTATGCCGGATCGGAAGCGATCTCGGCGTCGGTGAACCGATCCTGGACCCACCGCTTGGCCGAGAACAGGCGGGTCTGGTCGGTGTGGTGCGGCGAGCTCGGGTTCGCCGACTCGGAGTAGGTGAGGATCGTCGACGCCCGTGGCCCGGCCGACGTGAGGGACACCGCTATGATGAAGCTCGAGCCGGAGGTCACGTCGGAGTAGGTGCCGTCGGCCTGGAGCGGCAGGCTCGCGGGGTAAATGGCGTTGAAGCAGCCCTCGCCGCCCGGGCAGCCGGGGATCGCGATCCCGGCGTACCGCTGCGCGGCGCCCAGCGGCTCGTCCAGCGGCACCTTCAGCGCCGTCATCCGCTGGACGGTGTCCGCGAGGGCACGGCCGACCCCCGGATCGGCGGTGTTCAGGTCGCGCGGCGTGGTCACCGGATGCGCGGGATCGAACGGCGTGCGGAACAGCCGTGACGCCGCCGCGGCGAAGAAGAACGCCCGCCACAGGACGGCGCCCTTGCTGCCGGTGTCGGTGCGCAGGTCCCAGTCCGCCAGGACCCGGCACGCGGCGCGTACGTCCACCGACGTTCCGTCGGTCGCGGTCAGCGTCGGATGGGCGCGGCAGTAGGCCACGAGTTGGTCGCGCAGCAGCTCGGCGCTCAGGTCACGATCACCGAGCATGGTTCGCCGCAGGCTCGCCAGGTCGAAGCCGCGCGGTCCGAGCCCGTCCGTTCCGGCCAGCCGCTGCTTCACCATGTCCAGGCCGAGCCGGGTCCGCAGCGACCGCTCGGTGCCCGTGTCCCCGAAGACCTGCGGGAACCCGGTCAGCGGCGCGTCCGGGTTGGTCAACCAGGGGCTGTTGTTCGAGTTGGTCACATAGTCCGTACGGGACAGGCGCGGCGTACGGGAGGGCCCGAAGATACCCGGCTCGATCGCGTCCGGGTCGCTGCCCCACGCGCAGCGGGACGTCGACCCGTCCAGCGCCAGCTCCGGGCCGTCGACCGCACAGGTCTTCAACTGGTCGTCGGTGACGTGCGGGGCGACCGACGCGTCGGCGTAGTACGCGTGCCCGGTCGAGTCCGCCGCGATCGTGTTGGTGAACGGGATGCCCTGGTAGGTGTCCTGCGCCTTCCGCAGCCGCGCGACGCTGTCGGCCTGGTCCATCGCGAGCCAGGTGTTCATCGCCCGTACGTTGCGCGCGTTGACGTCCCGGATCGCGTACGCGTTCGTGGTCGTCCAGCCGTCCGCGACCACGGGCCCGTACCGCGAGTCGTACAGCGTCCGGCTGACGCTGCTCAGCCGTCCGTCCTTACCGCGCACCTGGACCGTCACGGTCCGCTTGGTCATCGCCTCGCGATGCCCGTCCACGACGTACGACGTGGGGTCCCCGGGCACGAGCGTCAGCCGGTAGAACGTGGCCCGCGCGGCCGTCGAGACGGTGTGGCTCCAGGCGAGATGCTCGGTGTGCCCGATCTCGACGAGCGGCGTCCCGTACAGGGCGACGCCGCTGACGTTCAGCCGGCCGGGGATCGTGAGCTGCACCTGGTAGAACCGGCCGACGCCCGCCCACGGGAAGTGCGGGTTGGCCAGCACCATGCCGCCCGTGCCGCCGCGCGTCGCCTCCCGACCCAGCCCGTACGCGTTGCTGCCCGCGTCCGCCTTCGGCAGGACGGGCGGCTTCGTCCGCACCGCCTTGCCCGCCGTGGGCGGCGCGGCGTCGACGATCGGGCCGATGGCCTGCTCGGCGCCCTCGAGCTGCGTGACCTGGTACATGTCCCGGTAGACGTCCAGCTCCGTCATCGGCCGTACCCACGCGGCACCCCGGCACGTGGAGTCGGGGAGCCGGGAGACGCCGGTGTCGCGGAGGTAGCGGTTGTAGCCCGCGACATAGCCGCGGACGATGTCCCGCACCTCCCGCGTCGGCCCGAGCGGCGCGGGCTGCGCGATGAGCCGCCGTACGGTGCCGGACCGCAGCTCGGCCCGCTGGTACACGTCACTGGCGAGGTTCGACGTGCTCACCAGCGGATCGTCGGTCGCGGCGTCCGGCCCGAAGTACCGCGACCGCTCCCCGGCCAGCGTGACCAGGTGCGACGCCATGACGCACAGGTTGTCCTGGGCGAACGCGTACCCTTCCCCGAACCCGAGACCGGCGTAGTCGGCCGCCTTGACGTGCGGGATCCCGTACGCCGTCCGCCGGATCTCGGCCCGATAGGGCCCGGTTGGCGCGGCCCCCGCCGGTACGGCGACGGCCAGGGGGAGTGCGGTGAGCGATGCCACCGCGCATGTGACGAGCTTCCATCTCATGGAGATCACCTCGGCCTCATGATCCGGCCCGGTTGCTCCTTTTACATCGCCCCTGCGACGGGTTCCGCCTTCCCCCAACGGATGACCCCGCCCACCCGTCCACCCCAGGTCGTACATCCTCGGACAGCCACAGACCATCCGAGGCGCCAGGCGTACACAAGGCCTCGACTTCAACGTCGATCGATGACGAGCAGACGCATGACATAGGCCACTGGAGTGCCCACAATGATTGCGCCGATCGCCCAGCCGTAGAGTTTCCGCGTCATGGGAACGAATCGCCTGGACAGCTCCGGCAACAGGACGCCGAGATTAACGGCTATCACGAGTGCGCCGAAGATTATCCGGCAGATCCAGTCCCCGACGTCCGGCCGGTAGTCGATGACATCGGGCGGCAAGAAGATGAAGAGGCCCATCGGCCAGGTCGCGAAGAAGACCAAGAGCCTTCGCAGATAGAGGAACTCGGACTGCACCGCTCCCACGACGGCAGCTTGGGCTATTAAGCCCACCTTCTCGCGACGCGACAACCCCATCCGTGATTCCTTCTTCTCAGTCATCATCACTGACTCTCCTCCTGCGAAAGCCGCTCTCTGAGTTTCGCCAGAATCACGTTCCCCTTGGCGACGACTTCTCGGCGCTTGCTCTCCGGGGCTCGCTCATAGTGCTTGCAGAAGGTCTGGAACGCCGTGGTGAATGTCGGGCCGTACGCGTCCGACAGCGCGGCCGCGCGAAACTCGGAACGTCCAGCCAACACGTCTCGCGCCATCTCCCGCAGCGGACTGTGCGTGGGGCCGGCGGCAAGGCTGCGGAGGCTCGACCTCACAAGCGCGGCGCGCGCCGGGTCACCGCCCGCCACGTCCATGAGCTCTGCCCACAGTGCGTCATCCTTCGCAGCAGACACATCGCTCCCTTCTAGGCAGCCTTCATGGGAGGCTTGTATCCGGATTTGGGCAGCGGGTGCTTGGCGAAGTCGGCGGTCTTCGAGGCCGACGTCTGCACGAAACCCACGAAGCCGTTGCCCACCTGGGTCGCTTTCTCCGGGATCATCTTCAGGCGTTCCCACATCTCCCAGATGCGCGCCGCCTCCACTCCCGAGATGATGCCGCCAACCGCGGCCCCGGCTCCGGTCTCGGCCGTAGCGGCGCCGCCTGCCGCCGCGGCCGACGCGATCAAGGCGGCGTCGATCATTCCTTTGATTATCCCGGCGGCCGTCTCCTGGAGGCGGCAGATTCCCATAGCCGTAATTTTGTATCTTTCGCCGAGCTGAGACAGCACCTCCTGCTGTTCCCCGGCCGCCTCACTGAAACCGTCGAAGTATTCCCATGCGGCGTCGGCGGCGTTGCCCGACCATGTGCCGTGGAGCTCGTTCGCGCCTTTCACCGTGTTGATGGAGATCGCCCCCATCATCTTGCCGACGTTCTCCAGGGCGCCGCCGCACTCGTAGCACTTCTTCCAGTCGCCGTCGAACCACTCCAGGAACCACTCGATCGGATCGTGTCCGATGAGGAGCTCGATCACCTTGCATGCCGCATTCGACGGGCTGAGGTAGTCGAAGACACCGCCGGGGTTGTTGACGAACTTCTGGAACGGCCCGAGCTCCGCGGTCTCGGGCTCCGTCAGGGTGGCCAGGGCATCGCTCGCATCGGCGAAGTTGTGGGTCGCGAGCGACATGCCGGTCAGATCTTGATAGTGGGACATGGTGAGGTCTCTATCCGACGGCGTGGAGCGCCTCTCCGGATAGGTCGCATCGACCCTGGCAGCGGTGGAGTGTTCCGTCGCCCGGTAATACTTCGCCGCATTCCTCAGACCTCTGTTGGAGGTGCTGGAGATGTCCTCGAGATGCCTGAGCATCTTGTCCACCGCACCGATGGCACGATCATGAGAGCCGGTGATCAGGGTCCAGATCCGCCCGGAGATGCCGCCGAAGTCCGCGCCGTGCTCGTCGACGTACGACTGCGCTTTCTTCGCGGCCGTCCCGACGCGCGAGACCAAGGCACCGTAGTGCTCGAGGTCGGCCGGGTGTACGGCGAGAGTGACCATACTAAGACCCCTAATCTGAATAAGACGCGTCAGGCATAAACAGATCCGACAATGCCGATCAACACATACGACGCCACCAGAAGACAGAATGCAATCAGGGACAAACGGTTCTTGCGACGCTCGTCCCCTGATCCGTTCATGGACATGACGGCGAGGACGTCAGCAGTGATCATGAGGCCGATGATGACGAAAAGCATCCCCCAAACGGGCAGCAAGTGGACCGAGATTTTCGGCGACGCACCACTCGCGAAAGTCGCCACGCCGGGCACCAGAAAAAGCGCGGTGAAGAAGAGCACCGCGAAGGCGACCTGCTTTCGCAGATCCTCCTTGCTCCTCTTCTGAAGTTGTCTCAACTTCACCCCATAGTTCGGCGGCAATGGCTTCTTCTGCCGTCCCATTCACCATCCTCCACCATCATGAGAGAAATTGCCGCCTGCGGCGGAATACGAAAACCCCGATACCGGCCACCAGCGAGAGAACCGCGATCCCTCCGACCGCGTACAGGATCGACGATGAGCCGCCGGATCCGCGGTGTGGCTTCGCCACGACCGAGTGGGGGGCCGAGGAGGTCGGGGAGGGTGTGGCGGTCGCGCTGCTCTGTTGCTCCTTGTCCCAGCGCTCGTAGACCGGGTTCGGCGCGTTCGCGGGCACCCTGTCGGTCAGCGCGTGGTACGGGCGGAGCAGCCCGTAGCCCGTCTGGAGGTCGACACCGGGGGGGCCGGTGTCGAGCGCCGATGCGATGATCCGCTGCACGACCTCCCGCCCCGACATCTTCGGGAACTTGGCCCGCACCAGCGCCACCGCTCCGGCCGTCAGCGCGGTCGATCCGCTGGTCCCGGAGGCGTTGCTGAACACTCCGGCCCGGCCGATCGATCCGGTGTCCACTCCAGGTGCGGCGACAACGACGTAGGGCTGCCGGGCAGTCTTCACCCAGGGTCTCGCCTGGTAGTCGACGGCCCCGACGCCGACGACGCCGGGGCATGATGTCGGGGAGGCGGTCGCGTTGGTCGTGTCTCCGTCGTTACCAGCGGCGGAGACCAGGACCACGTCGTGCTTGATCGCATAGTCCACCGCGTCCTGGGTGTAGTAATCACAGTGCAGAGGCCCGCGCGGGCTCACGTCCCCGGTCGACATGCTGATCACCTTGGCCCCGTGGTCGACTGCGTAGCGAATTCCCTTCGCTTGCGTGTCCTCGAGGGCGTAATTCGCGTTGTCCCGGTATACGGTGACCGGCAGGATTCTGACTCCCGGTGCGATTCCCATCATCGTCGGCCCCTGGCCGGCGATGAGAGCGGTCATACCGGTGCCATGGCCGCCGCCTTCCGCGTCGAAATCCGTGCGGCCGTCGTCCTTCCGCCCGGTCAGATCGGTTCCAGGCAAGACGACGTCCGCGAGGTCGGCGAGCCTCGCGTTCACTCCTGTGTCGAGTACCGCGACGGTGACCCCTCTGCCGGTGGAGAGCGGCCAGACCTTCTTTTGGATGTCCCAGGTCGAGAACCACCACTCCTCAGCACGAGGCTGAGGAGTGGCCCCGGCCACGGGCGTCCCGGTGAAGGTGACCGCCACCGCGCCGACGGCCGCGAGGACGCGGCGCGCCCAGAGCGCCGTCCGCCTAGCCATTCAGCAGCCGGTCGATGTCATTGACCTCTTCGACGCCCAGGTCGTCCAGCAACCCGGGGGACGCACTGGCCGCACTCTTCGAGGTACCCGCCGTCTCCTCTTCGGGGGCGATGATGACGTCGAGCAGTTCCTGGAGGCGTTCGGGATCCAAGATGTCCGACTCCTTGACCACCTCGAGCACCTCACCGGCAACTGCCTCGTCGTGCCGCGGCGGTGCCTCCCCGATCGTGCCCGACCCCGCCGTCTCTCCCCCGGTCCAGACGTCCTCGTCTTCGCCCAGCCAGCTCTTACGTCGCAGCTCGGTCTCCGACTTGCCGTCGGACCCGGCGGCCGTCGGCGTTCCGAGCGCCTGGCCGATGACGTCCTCCTCAGCACCCCACGTCGCCTCTTCTTCGGCGAGCCACGTCGTGCGCTCACGTTCGGTCTCCGTTGTCCCGGCCGCACCACCGGTTGCGCCCGGTGCGCCCGGTGCCCCCACCACTCCGCGCGCCGCTTGCGACGCCTCGGCCTCTTCTACCGCGGCGGCGCGGGAGGCCGCCACCTCCTCCGCACTGCTCATCCCGGACTCCGACGGCACTCTGCCGGACCCCGGACCGCCGCGGGGAAACGCGCCAGACCCTGGAAGCAGCGACGGTCCGCCGATACCGCCCGACGTGAGGCCGCCGACGGGGCTCGAAGGGGCTCCGCCGGACAGTCCCGAGGGCAAGGGGTTCCCGGTGTGCGGAGGTGTGGTGCCCAACCCACCACCCGTCGAAGGACCGCCGCCCGCGAGGTCCGCACCATGCCCGCCGTCCGGGATCGTGGGAAGCCCGTTTTCACTCCCCCGCGGAACATGTGGCAAGCGCGGCGAATGCGGCAGCCGGCCACCGGTCGGTGCACCACCGCCACCGCCACCGCCACCTACGCCACCACCGACTCGAGGAGAGCCGACGCCGGGACTGTAAGGCGTCTCCCTTCGATGACCGCCCAGAGTCGGCAGGTTCTGCTGCACCTTGTCCGGCATGGCGTCCCAGGCCGCGGCGATCTGATGGTTGACGGCCTGCATCACCCTGTTGGCGGCCGTCTGACGCCCCTCGTCCTCGGCTGGGCTGGCGCCGCCGGTCGGCCAGTTCGGCCATTGGAGACCTTTGAACTGCTTCAGTGCCGCACCGTAGGTCTGCAGCGCCGCACCAGCCTGCTGGCTCCGCCCGAACAACTCGTTCGCGGTCGCATACAGCTGCCCGAGCGCCTTCTGCGCCGCGTCGGCGTCGGCGCCCTCCCACTTCTCCGACAGCTTGGTGCCCACCACGTACAGCTCGTGCGCGACCATCCCCACGATCCTGGCCGCGTCGTTGTACGCCGCACCGGCGGTCGACACCTTCTCATGGTCCGTGGCCTCGAGAAGGGTCTGTATCTCGGTGTAGTTGTAGTTGGCGGGATGTCCCGACGGCCGCGCGCCCGTCTTGATCCGATACGTCTTGGAGCCGCTCATTCGTGTCCCCCGAATCAGTCCACGGACGGCGCGGTCCGCTGGGTCGGGATGGTCGGTGGCAAAGGCGGAGCCTCGCCGTCGTCCAGCCGCCGTGACGCCTTGGACGACGCTTCCTCGGCGTCGTTGTGATTGCGGTGCTGGGTGAGGAGCAGTTGGGACAGCCGCTTGCGGCCACATCTGTCGTACTCGGAGGTCAGGAGGAGAAGACATCGAGGACCGTCCGCTTGCCGTCGGGCGTTACCTGGATGACCGGGATGAGGCGGTGCGCGGGGTCGCCGGTCGGGCCGAGGTCGATGTCGCCGGACGCGCCGAGTACGCGGTTCGTGGCGTGCTGGGCGTAGAGCATGTTCCGGACGTTCTCCGGAATGGGGTCGTCCTTCCCCGCCGGACCGGTCGTACGGCGGATCGCCTGCGCCGCCGTGAGCATCGCGTCGTGCGCCATGATCGCCCAGCCGGTTCGCAGGTCCGCGACGTCGAAGTGCCGCCGGAACTCCGCGAGGAAGCCCAGGTACGCGTTGCGGGACGGGTTCCGGTCCCCGGCCAGCACCTCGGGGTCGGCCAGCGGCGCGTAGATGATCGAACCGGGTCCCGGGTAGTCCGCCATCGCCGAGGCGTCGGAGCCGGTGACCAGCGTGATCGGGCGACGGCAGCGCTCCGCGAGATAGCCGAACAGCGTCTTGATGAACTTCTGCCGCCCCGCGTAGAAGACCATGTCCGGCTGGTCCGAGCCGCAGATGTTGCTGGCGATGACGGAGAACTGGTTCGGCAGCCCCGGCTCGTCCGGCCGGTCCGCGGTGAAGACCTCCTCCAGCGCGTGGTGCCGTTTCAGGTACGAGTCGAGCGCGGGATTCCTGGTGAAGTCGGTCCGCAGCGACCTGGCGTACAGGTCGGTGGCCTTCTGGTCGGTCACCAGGGTCGCGGTGCGCAGGTCGTGCCGCTTGGCCAGCACCGTGCCGATCGCGTCGAGTTCGTCACCGACCTGCGGGTTGACGCGGGTGAGGCCGGGGATCGGGCCGCTGCCCAGGCCGACGGCGGTCCGCGCCGCGCCCTCGGTGTCGAAGCCGTCGCCGGAGATGACGTCCCCAACCATCGGGATCTTGGCCCTGGACAGTTCGAGGGCCGCCTGGACGGTCGCCGCGGTGCTGAGCGTCAGCCCGGCCACGGCGACGAGGTGGTCCGGCGCGCCGGTCATGTGCTCGAGCCGGCGGACCACGCGCCGCCACTCGCCCTGGTCGCCGCCCTGGTTGGCCAGGACGAGCCGGATCTGCGGGCGGTCGCCGCCGCCCTCGCCGCGGTTCGCACGGAGCTGCCCGACGTACGCGCCTTCGAGCTCGGGGATGATGCGGCCGGTCGCCAGGTCCCGCTCCGGGGCGGAGGAGAACGGTCCGAGGTAGGCCACGGTCACGTACGACTTGCCGCTGTGACGCACCCGCTGGTTCTCGTCCCAGATGGCCTTGAGGAGCGGCTTCCAGTTATTCTCCTGGCCTTTGGCGGCGAACCACGGGTGGTCGTGGTCGCGCCCGTCCGTCACCCCGATGCACTCGCCGTGGATCCGCGGCACGCCGGCGGCGCACCGCCCCAGCCGGCCGACGATCACGACGACCGTCGCGGCGACGAGGAGGAGCACGACCACGGCCGCGCCGGCGAGCAGCAGGCGGCGCCGGTGCCGGGGCCGTTCGAACGGGTTGTCGCCGATGGTCACGCTGTCGCCCTCCCGGAGTCGGCCGGCCTCAGTCCCATAGCGGCGCCTCGTTGCGGTGGTCCTGTGCCCGCAGCCGCAGCGCCTGCCGCCGGCGCGGGCAGAACCGCGTGATCGCGTCGTATCCGGCGGCGACGTCGTAGTGCAGGTCCCGGCGCCGTACGCCGGTGAGCGGATCGGTGACCAGCCACAGCGCCGTCACCAGCGGGGCCAGCGCCTGCACGGCCGGGGGCTCCTTCTCGGTGTCCGCCCAGGCGGCCAGCGCCTGCGCCTCCTCGGCGGGCTCGGTCCCACCGCTCGTACGGCGCGGCGCGGCCACGACGGCGTCGAGCAGTTCGAGCCACGACTCGCCGTCGAGCCCGGCCAGCCGGTGCGCGAGCCGCCGGGTCACCAGCGGGACGTCGCCCAACGCGAGGGCGTGGTACAGCTCGCCGGCCTCGTCCTTCTCGGCCTGCGCCGCGACGCGGAGCCGCTGGTGCACGGTCGACCAGTCGGCGGCGCCGTCGGCCGTGGCCAGGCGGCGGAGGAGCACCCGCCGCAGGATCGGCTCGAGCACCGCGGGCTCCGGTGGGTCGCCACCTCCCCACAGGTCCGGCGTGTGGACGGTCTCGGCGTCGGAGTCGAGCAGCCCGCGCGGCACGGTCAGGCGGTCCGCGTCGTCCTGGTGCCGGGCGGCCGCCGCGATGAGGAGCTTGTCGAGCTCCCGCTGCGTACGGTGGCCGAGCAGGTCGGCCGACAGCCGCTCGCCGACCGTGCCGGTGCCCGACGGGTCCGGCCGGTCGAGCAGGTCCCGCACGTCGTACGGCCCGTCCGGCTCGTCGGCGATCGCCCAGAGCAGGCGGCGGGTGCCGCCCGGGTGGCCGCCGGTGAACTGGTAGACCATCGCGGCGATGCGGCGGTCGTTGGCCGCCTGCAGGCCCAGCCCGGTCACCATCGTCGTGACCTGGCTCTGGTCGAGGTTGGGCAGCACGACCGGGTACCACCAGCGCGCGGCCGGGCCGCGCCGTCGCCGGTCGGTGCGCCCGGCGTTGTCGGGACGGGCGTACGGCCGGATGTTCCGGGCGACGCGGGTGGTCAGCAGCCCCCGGCTGGTGGCCACGAACATCAGCGGGTCGGCGGCGCGGCCGTCCGCCACCCGGTCCTGGCGGCTGCGCGCGAGGTCGAGGAGGAACTGCTGGCCGTCCCGCGTGTCGGCGTTGTCCAGCAGCACGGCGGCGGTGAACGGCTGCCTGGCCGCCTTCCGGTTTTCGAAGTTGTCCCGCAGATCCGCCAGGAACGCCGCCATGAGCAGGCCGTCGACCATCTCCCGGCTGTCGGTCTGGAAGCGGACGTTCAGCCGGATCAGCTCGTCGATGGGGTCCCGGCCCAGGCCGAGGTCCTGGTCGCCGTACCAGTCCTGGCCCGCGCCCAGCAGGAGCCGGCGGCCGCGCCGCCCGCTCGCCAGCAGGCCGTCGACGAGCAGCCCGGCGAAGTCCGGCACCGGGATCTGCTGCGGTATCCCGAGGATGGCCTGCAGTGGAGGCGCGACCCGCTGGACGAGTCCGCGCAGAGCCGCGACGTTGCGGTACTGCTCCAGGCGGGCCTTGACCTGGGCGTACGCCCGCGCGTGGTCCTTGACGTCGAGCTTCTCCTCCAGGACGGCGCGCCCGATGATGAAGCGGGGGAATCCGAGCCGCCCGTAGTCCCCGCATTTGCGATTGAGCTCGAAGGCGAGCGCCGCCAGCACCTCGTACCCCGCGACGCTGCCGATCGCCTCGAAATCGACGCGGGCGTACGGGACGTTCGCCTCGAGAAAATCACCGAGACAATCGAGCAGCGCGGTCTTCCCGCTGCCGCGCGGCCCCTCGAAGAGCAGGATGGGAGTCTCCCGCGTGGTGCGCTTCCGCCCCTGCTCAGGGCGTTCCATGAACTCCTGTACGACCAGGACGGCGCGGTCCCGGCCGAAGATCCGGGCACGCCCACCCGGCGGCATCGCCATTCCCGCCCCCTGTCTTTACCCGCACGCGAGATCGACCAGCGTAACTGCCGCCTTTCCACGGCAGCAATATGACGACATCGAGCGCCCAGCGGTTCATTTCCCGATTAAGATCGTCGATCGCCCGACGGGAACAGAGCGCCCAAAAACGGAAAACCGAAAAAGCCATTCCAGGCAAGTCGAATACACCCCCCTCACGCCTCGTTCGGCGCGCGATGGAGAATGCGGTCCACGGGCGCCGTACGAGGAGGGGGCATGGACGAGGTCGCGGAGTTCGCGGAGCATCGGCCGCGGCTGTTCGGTCTGGCGTACCGGATGCTCGGCGAGGCCGCCGAGGCCGAGGACGTGCTCCAGGACGCCTATCTGCGCTGGGCGGCGAGCGGGCCGGTCGAGGTCCCGGTGGCCTGGCTGACCAAGGTCGTGACGAACCTCTGCCTCAGCCGCCTCAGCTCCGCCCGCGCCCGCCGGGAGAAGTACGTCGGCCCCTGGCTGCCCGAACCGATCCCCACCGACGACGGCCGGCTCGGCCCGCTGGAGACGGTCGAACAGCGCGAGTCCCTGTCGTTCGGCGTCCTCATGCTGCTCGAACGCCTGACCCCGCCCGAGCGCGCGGCGTTCGTGCTGCGCGAGGCGTTCGGGTACCGGCACGCGGAGATCGCCGACGTCCTGGACATCGACGAGGCCCACGCCCGGCAGCTCTACCGCCGCGCCCGCGAACACGTCGGCGAACCCCGCCGGCGGTTCACCGCGAGCCCAGCCCACCGCGAGGAGATCGTGCTGCGCTTCATCGCCGCCGCGACGGAGGGCGACGTCGCCGGCCTGGAGAAGCTGCTCGCCGAGGACGTCGTCTCCTGGTCCGACGGCGGCGGCAAGGTCACGGCCGCCCGGCGCCCGGTCATGGGACCGTCCAACGTGGCGCGGATGATCTGCGGCCTGGCCGCTCACCCGCGCGCGGCCGGCATGGACATCGAGCTCCGCACGGTCAACGGCCGCCCGGCGGTCGTCCTGAGCGAGGCGGGCGCGCTGTACATGGTCCTGGCATTCGAGTTCGCCGACGACCGGGTGGCCGCCCTGCACTCCGTGCTCAACCCGGACAAGCTCGCGTACGCCGCCGCCCACGGCATGTGACCACCGTCACCCCCAGGGCTGTCACGAACCGGCGGGCCTACCGAGTCACCCCTGTCGACGGACATCCTCGGTGAAGGGGTGGTTGAGATGACGGCACGCATCCTGGTCCTCGGCGCGGGCTATTCGGGTCTGGTGGCGGCCCGGCTGATCGCCAGGGACCGCGGCGCGCGGGTGACGCTGGTCAACGCGAGCGACCGGTTCGTGGAGCGCGTACGGCTGCACCAGGTCGCGGCGGGCCAGGACGTACGGACGCGCGCGCTCGCGGACCTGCTCGACGGCGCGCCCGTCGACCTCGTCCTGGGCCGGGTCACCGCGATCGGCGCGGCGGAACGCGAGGTCGCGCTGGCCGACGGGCGGCGGCTCGGCTACGACACGCTCGTCTACGCGCTCGGCAGCAGGGCGGACGCCGAGAGCGTCCCCGGCGTCGCCGAGCACGCCTACCCGCTCGCCCTCAGCGAGGACGCCGTACGGCTGCGGGAGCGGCTCGCCGCCGGCGGCACCGTCGCGGTGGTCGGCGGCGGCCTGACGGGGATCGAGGCGGCCACCGAACTCGCGGAGACGCGGCCGGAACTGACCGTACGGCTGCTGACCGCCGGTCGCCTCGGCGCCACCCTGTCCGAACGCGGCCGCCGCCACCTGCGGCGCGTGTTCGACCGGCTCGGCGTGGACGTTCTGGAGAACGCGCGGGTCGCCGAGGTGCGCGCGGACGGCCCGCTGCTGACCGGCGGCGACCACGTGCCCGCCGACACCGTCGTGTGGGCCGCCGGCTTCAGCGTCCCCGACCTGGCCCGGAAGGCGGGCTTCGCCGTCGACGAGCGCGGCCGGACGCTCGTCGACGCGACGCTGCGCTCGGTGTCGCATCCGGAGGTGTACGCGATCGGCGACGCGGCGGCGATGCACCGGCAGGACGGCCAGGAGCTCCGCATGGCGTGCGCCACCGGCCTGCCCGCCGCCCGCCACGTGGCCCGCACGGTACGCCAGGGCCTGGGCCGGCGCGCGCCGGGCCCGTTCCGGTTCCGCTACCTCAACCAGTGCATCAGCCTGGGCCGACGCGACGCCCTGATCCAGTACGTACGGGCGGACGACAGCCCGGTCGAGTTCGTCCTCACCGGCCGCCTCGCCGCCCTGTACAAGGACGCCATCGTCCGCGGCGCCCTGGCAGCCCAGCGCCACCCGGGCCTGGTCGCCCTCACCCCCGGCGGCGGCCCCTCCCGAACCCGAATCGGCGCGGCCGACGTCTCCCGCCTCTCCTGACTTCATCCGCGTTCAGAAGCGGAATCCGAAGAGCCCTCCATCGGGTTGGTCGGTGAGATGTGGCTCGATGACGTATGGATCGGGGTCAAAGCCCACGGTCGCTGCTTTGTTCAGGTCATCCGAGTTCATGGTGACGATGTATTGCATCGACTCCGCTTCAGTGACCTCCGCGGCGAGTTCAAGGGCGCGGGCCACCTGACGTTCGTCGACACCGTCATAGAGGTGGCTGTCGTGAACGAGGAAATCCGGTCCACGTCCGGCTCGGTGTGCGGTCACCGCCAATGTCAGATCGAAGCAGAAGATGACCATACTGTGGATGCCCCGACTGCCGTCGTCCTCGATATGCGCTTCGATCTTCATGCGCTGCCGACTCGGCTGGAAGACGAGGTAGGGGTTCCCGCCGTCACCGTACAGTCGCCGGGCGTATTGGTTGAACAACGCGTTGGCATTATCGGTGACGGAGTCTCGCTCCTCGATGTCCGTCACCATTGCGTCCTCGAGCTCGAGCCGCTTGGCCTCGATCTCTCGCCGACTCGCCTCAAGTGTCTGAGCGGCCTGAAAGCGGTGGCGCAATGACTCGAGGTGGGCTTGCTCACGGGCGAGCGAGTACTGCAGAGCGGTCAACGCGTCAAGGGCGCCACCGGAGTTGAGAGTCCGAAGCAACGCCGC
Organism: Actinoallomurus sp. NPDC052274; assembly: GCF_040679475.1. Taxonomy (NCBI): domain Bacteria; kingdom Bacillati; phylum Actinomycetota; class Actinomycetes; order Streptosporangiales; family Thermomonosporaceae; genus Actinoallomurus; species Actinoallomurus sp. NPDC052274. Next base: position 104,952 of record NZ_JBFAUT010000004.1, on the reverse strand, counting down.
CTGGCGGTCTCCCAGCCGATCACGCTCGCGTGCACGCTGCTCCAACGCCCGCTCGGTCCGATCGATCTCGTCGCGGAGCTGCCGCTCACGATTGAGGACCACGGTGCGATGGAAGCTTCGGACCTCATCGAATCGGCGGCGCACCTCAGGTCCGAGGACGACGTTGAGCTGGTTGAAAGCCGATTCCAGATAACGATCGTCGGGCTCGTTCACATCGGCGGCCGCCTGCCGCATGTCCTGGAGGTTCCGCCGGTCGATGTCGTCCGCTGCGCGCAGCTCGCGGATCTGCTTGTCAAGCTCATCCGCTTCGCGGCGTATGTTCTCGTATTCGGGCACGACTCGGAACTCGTCGATCTGCGCCTGGAGCTCGTGGACCCGTTGCTCGACGGCGCCGATCTCACCGCGCAGCTCTGCGGACCGGCCGACGATCTTTCCCCATGCCGGGTCCTTCGCGGCTTCGACGAGCTTCTTCCGGGTCGCCTCTTGGTTGGACAGATTCCGATATTCCGCCGCCAGCCCCGAATCGAGCCCGAAGAGGTAGCACAGGTTGACCATCGCGTCATGGGGGGACTGCTGGGTCACGGCCTTGGTCGGGTCGAGGAAGCCGCCCCTGTCGACACGGCGCATCGCGAAGGACAGCATGGCGCGCCCGCTGACCTGGGCCGCTTCTCCGGGAACTCGGTAGAGGTCACGTTCGATGGCCCACTGCCAGTCTTTCAACGACACCTCGGCCGCCGGTTCGAATAGTCCTTCCGACGCGCTCCGCGTTATGTCGGGCTCAAGCCTGACCTTCCCGGGCTGCACTCCCGATCGACTGACCCGCAACGGACTCGCCCTCTCAGGCCAGTCCAGGGAGAGATCGAACGTGCATTCCCGAAGGCCCTCGCGTACCCACAGGGCCTTGTTCTCGTTGCGAGCGCCCAGGAGAAAGTGCAGTAGCTCGATGACACTCGACTTACCAGAACCGTTACGGCTGTCGGTGTCAGTGGAGATGTCGTCACGCTCGGCAACGAGCAGGTTCAGGCCCGGACCGAACTCGACCGTCTTGAAGCGCTGGTCGCCGGAGCCGAGTCTACGGAGCATCGCCGCGCGCCCGGAAGACGAGAACGTCGCGCTCCAGATCGACGAGACCCATCGCATACAGGGTGTCCAAGGCCAGCGCGAACCACCAGAAGGGAACAGGCGCGTGATGCCTGTGCTCATCTCGCCAAGCCAGCAGCCGCCGCCATGCTTGCGTGACCGTCACCGGCTGCCGGCCGGTGGCGAGCACGATCTGAGCGCTCACGGCCAAGAGCGCGCGCTGGGGCGCGACTCCCTTGGTAGGAAGAATCACGTGATCACCCCCATCTGCGTCGTCGGCGCCCATCCGTCGGGCGGCACCTTGAAGATCTCACACTCCCCGAAGAAGTACATGAGTATGACCAACGCGTTCAAGGCGGTGGCAGGCGACTGGGCCGCATTACCTAGAATGTGCCGTTCCAGCTCGGCAAGCACGTCGTCGGGGTCTTCGTAAATGCCGGCAACGATCTCATAGTGAGCCTTGAAGCCCTTCGCCACCTCGTCACGCTCGTTGGGGTCGAGGCGGTTCGCATAGTAGGCCTCGACGTGATGCACGTAGCACAGGGCACCCCGCATGCGGTACTTCGTGTCCGGCGAGAAGTTGTTGTAGTCCATCTTCTCGGCGGAGGGGCGCGGCACCTTGGGCGGTTCGTCCACCGGTTGCCGATAGGTCGCCAAATGGTCCAGCAACGGGATGAGATCGGCGAGAACGACTCCCGTGACGACCGGCTGGGCGGGGAACGGCCCCAGGAGGTCTTCGACCTGCCATCGCTCCAGTCGACACAACTCGTTGTAGAAGCTTCTGTGCCCGAAGTTCTCGAAGCTCAAGCGAGGGTAGGCGTTACGCGCATCGGCGAGCGCGGACGAGACAGCGGGGAGCATGCCCCTGCGGTCGTTGTGTACGAAGACGAAGGTCTTGAATTCACCGCCCCGTAGGGCGATGGCCTTCCGGACGTCCGTAGCGATCTTGGATTTTAACCGCGAAGGGTTCACCGCCTGCGGACCGTTACAAGCATAGAGCTTGCCGTCCGACAGAAGCAGGCCATCCGATCCTCGATCACCGAGGTTGCCGTGGGTACGGACATCCAAAAAGCTCGGATATCGGGCGCACATCAGATCATAGAAGAAGTCCTCGAACTCCTGGCCGTGGAGTTCGTCGAGCTTGGCGTTCAGCATGAACCGGATGGACGAACGCTCCCATGGCTCAAGTGATGACATCCTGCCCCCTCGGTCGACCCACAGCGCGCCCCTTTGACTCCCCGGCTGCGAATGTCGGCACAGATCCTATCCGCTCCCCTCATGTTGGACACGCCATTCCTGATCACCCGGCCAAGTTCACGGTCGGCGTCCGCCTGATTTTCGGCGCGACCTATAAGTGCTATTCAAATTGACCGGAATGAGCGCCGCCGTGCGCAACTCCACTGCCCGCCGTCCGCGGGCGGCGTGGTCGTACGGCCGCATCGGGCCTCGGAGACGGCGAGTCGTCCGTTCCGGGGCGGTTCGGCGCGTACGGTGGCTGACCGTGGAGGGCGATCTGGAGCGGCTGACCGCGTACACGTACCTGACCGTGCCGGACCGCGCGGCGTACATCGCGATCATGCGGGTCTTCACCTCGACGCTCCTGGCGGATCTGTCGGCGCATGACCTGGCCGAGCGGCTCGACGACCGGTTCCCGGTCGAGACGGTCGCCGCGAAGCTGGACGCGCTGACGACCTGGGGGAATCTCATCCCCAGCTCCCGGCCGGTGAAGGCGGGCAGCATCCGGGAGTACCACCGGGTCCGGTCCCGCTATCAGCTGTCCGCCCTCGGGGAGCGGATCCAGCGGCAGGCGGACGAGATCCTCATCAACGCCGACGCCGCGCGCGAGGTCAGCCGGGAGCTGCTCGCCCTCGTGGCTCGCGGGCTGGCCGAGCTGGAGGAGTCGACCGGGCGGCCGGGCGGCATCGACCCGCGCGAGGCCCTGGACCGCGTCTCGACACTCTTCGCGCAGTTCGGCCAGTTCGCCGACTCCGTACGCGACTTCTACGCCTACCTCGGCCAGGTGATCTTCCGGTACGACCTGGACGGCGCGGAGTTCACCGGGTTCAAGGAGCTGCTGCTGGACTACGCGGAGACGATCACCGATGAGGTGGCGCTGTTCGCTCCGCAGATCGAGGCGAACATCCAGGGCTTGTGGCCGCGGCTACCGGCCCTCCTGTCGAGCATCGACGCGGTGGACCAGGGCCTCGCGGCTCTCCAGGACGCCGACGTGCGCGTCCAGCGGAGCCGGGGCCGGGAGCTGGAGGACTGGACGGGACTGCGCGCGTGGTTCTTCGACGACACGGGCCAGGGCAGTCAGGTCGACCAGCTTCGCGACGCGACGTTGCGGGCCTTGCAGGCGCTGCTGGCCAACGCCAAGCGCATGATCCGCTCGGCGGGTGGCGGGCTGTCCCGGCGGCGCGACCTGATCCGCCTCGCGCAGTGGTTCGAAGGAGCCGACGACGCGACCGCCCACGACCTTTTCGTCGCGGCGTTCGGGCTGTACGGGGCGCGTCACCTCGGCGTCGCCCCGGACACCGACCAGGACGTGCCGGCGACGACGAGCTGGTGGGACGGACCGGCCGCCCGCGTACCCGTGGCGCTGAAGGAACGCGGTTCGCGCGCGCCCCGGGGCCGTACCGCCGGTCCGGAGGACTACACGGACCAGCGGGCGCGGTTGCGAGAGCAGGCGGAGGAAGAGGCCCGCCGACAGCGGGCCGCGGCGGCCGAGTTGCGCGCGGCGGGCCCGCGGCTCGGCGACGTACGGCTGTCGGGCCCGGCCACGCGGCTGTTCCTCGATCTGCTCGCGCGATCCCTGGCGGGGGCGCCTCCGGGGTTCGACGACGCGGAGACCTCCGACGACGACCTGGACGTCCGGCTCCGCCTCATCCGTACGGCCGGCGTCGAGACCGTCGTCCACGGCGCGGACGGCGATCTGATCCTCGACGGGCTGCGCGTCCACCTCGGCGCAGCCGCCCGCCCGGACCTGGAGGCGGCCGGATGACCGCGGGAGTGAGCGAAGCGAAGGAATCAAGAACACAGCGGGCCCGATCACTCCTCCGACGAAGGAGGACACATGAGTGACTTCGCCGACGAGCTGGCGGCCGAGCGGCGCGCGGCGGCCCGGCTGCTGCTGCGGGAGCCGCTGGTGACCCCGGAGACGCATCCGGAGGAGTTCCCGCTGATCCGGCGGCACGCGGACGAGCTGGCCCGGCAGTTCGGGCAGGTGCTGGGGTACCGCCTCGTCGTCGAGGCCGGCTTCGCGCGCCTGTTCAAGGCCGGTCTCGGCCGAAAGTCCGGCCGGTGGCTCGAGCGCGCGTCCGGGGCGCCGTTCACGCCCCGTACCTACGCCTATCTCGCGCTGGCGCTGTCGGTCCTGGTCACCGCGCCCGAGCAACTGCTGCTGTCGGAGATCATCACCCGTACGCGGGCCGCCGCCGCCGAGGCGGGCATCGACCTGGGCGAGCCCAATCGCATCGTCGAACGCCGCGCGCTGGTCGCGGCGCTGAAGCAGTTGATGACCTGGCACGTGCTGGCAGAGGACGAGGGGTCGGTGGAGTCCTACTCCGGCGACGGTGGCGCTGAGGCGCTGCTGACCGTCGACCGGGAGGTCGCGCGCCGCCTGGTGAGCGGCCCGATCGGCCGGGCCTCCTCGCTCGATGAGCTGATCGATCTGGCGGGGACGCCCGAGCACGCCGGTCCGCGGCACGCCGTACGGCGGCGGCTGGTGGAGACCCCGGTCGTGTACGTCGACGAGCTGACCGACGAGGAACGCGACTGGCTGCGCCGCAACCAGCGCCGCGAGCAGCGCGCGTTCGAAGAGTTCCTGGGCCTGGACGCCGAGATCCGGGCGGAGGGCGTCGCCCTGCTCGACCCGGCCGGGGAGCTGAGCGACATCGAGTTCCCCGGCACGGGGACCGTGCCCTGGGCCGCGCTGCTGGTACTCGAACGCCTGGTCGCCGAGCTCACCCCGGACGGCGGCTCCGCCGACGTCCCCGAGGGACGGATCGAGTCCGTGCTGGCCGAACTGGTCGATCGGCACCGCAAGGCGTGGGCGGAGCGGTACACCGAAGCGCCCGAACTGCTGTGCGGAGCCGTCACCGACCTCCTGTCGCGCATGCGTCTGCTCGACCGGTCCGGGGACGGCGCCCTGCGCCTGCTCGCCGCGGCCGCCCGTTACTCCCCGGAGGTGACGACGTGACCCCGCTGCCGAGGAATCCGCACCGGTTCCGGCTGAGCCGTGCCGGGATCCACCAGGTGTGGCAGTACGACGAGGAGTTCCTGTTCGGCGGTGGGCGGCTGCTGCTGCGCGGCAAGAACGGCGCCGGCAAGTCCAAGGCCCTGGAGATGCTGCTGCCGTTCCTGCTGGACGGTGACACGCGCAGGATCGACGCCGCCGGCGGCGGCAAGACGACGCTCAAGTGGCTGATGCTGGACGGCTGGACGGCCGGCACGAACCGGCTGGGCTACCTGTGGATCGAGTTCGCCCGGACCACCGACGACGGGACCGACGAACGCCTCACGCTCGGCACCGCGGTCCGGGCCTCCCGGTCGACGGGCGAGGCGAAACCGACGTTCTTCGTGACCTCGCTCGCCGTCGGCGACGACCTGCCGCTGCACGACCCCGCCCGCCGCCCCACGCCCGCCGAACTGCGGGAACTGATCGGCCCGGAGAACTGCTTCGACCGCGCCGCCGACTACCGCGCCCGCGTCGCCCGGGACCTGTTCGGTCTCACCGACCTGGCGCGCTACCGGAACCTCGTGCACCTGCTGTACGGGCTGCGCCGGCCCACGATCGGCGACCGGATCGAGTCCGGTGAGCTGGTGAAGGTGCTCAGCGACGCCCTGCCGCCCCTCGACGACGAGGTCATCGACAAGGTCGCCCGCAACCTCGACGATCTCGACACCGTACGCGACGAACTGGCGCGGCTGGAGCGGACCGACGCCGCGCTGACGACGTTCCTGACCGCCTACCGCGGCTACCTGCGCGGCGTCCTCCGCGGCCGGGTCGCCCAGGTGGGCGATGCGCTGGGCCTCCTGCGCGAACGGCGCCGCGCGGCCGGCGACGCCGAACGCACCCTCGCGCGGCTCAGAGAGCAGGAGGCCGAGGCGGAGGCCCGGGTGGCGAGCCTGGAGCAGACCCGCGACGCGGCCGACGCCGACCTGCGGGCGCTGCGGGAGAGCGCGGCGTACGGCGCGCTGAACGACCTTCGGGAGAAGCGCAACACCGTACGCGCCGTGGAGGACGCCGCGCGCAGTGCCTGGACCGCCGCCGACCTGGCCCGCCGGGGCGAGGCGACCGCGGCGGACCGGCTTCTCACGGGAACCGCCGAGATCGCCCGGGACCTGACCGACCTTCGCGGCTCGCTGCGCGACGCCCGCGCCGGCGGCCGCGCGTGCGGGATCGACGAGGCGCTGCTGGGCGAGCCGCCCGTCGGGACGGTCCGGACGCTGGCCACGGTGGAGACCGAGACCATCACCGATCCGGACGGCCGCGGCCAGAGTGTCGTACGCCCCGGTGGCGGAACGTTCCGCGAGGGGACGGCCGAGGACCTGGCGACCTGGCGGGACGGCCTGGCCGAGGCCGTCAAGGTGATCAAGGCGCGGCAGCGCGCGGCCGACGCGCTCACCGCGCGGCTGAAGGAGGTCGCGGACGCGGAGACCCGGGCGGCGGCCCTGCGCCAGGACGCCGAGCGCCTGGAGGCGCAGCTCAGCGGGGCACAGGACCGCGAGCGTGAGCGCGGCGTCCGCCTGATCGAGGCGTCCGCCGCGTACGCCCGGCTCGTGCGCGAGTGGGCGGACCGGCTGCCGGACGCGGCCACGATGCAGACGCTCGTGGCGCTGCCCGACGAGGACGACGACCTCCCGGTCACCGACCGTTGCCTGGATCGCGACATCCATGAGGCGGTCGCCCAGGCCGCGCACGAGGTGACCGACCCGGTGCTCGCGGCCTGCGACCTCGAACGCGACGACGCGGTCGCCCGCGAACGCGCCTTCGACGCCAGCCTGGCCGAGGCGCGCGCCGAACGGAGCCGCTGGGAGCGGCAATCCGATCCCGAACCGCCCCGCTCCCCGTACGCCACCGCCGATCGGCCACCGAATGGTGGCGCCCCGCTGTTCCGGCTGCTGGACTTCGCGGATGGGCTGCCCGACGCCGACCGCACCGGCCTGGAGGCCGCGCTGGAGGCGAGCGGGCTGCTCGGTGCCTGGGTGTGCGCCGACGGCACCGTGCTGGCCGCCGGCACGCGCGACGTCCTGCTGCGCCCGGGAACGCCCGTCGTGGGCCCGAGCCTGGCCGACGTCCTCCGGCCCGTACCCGCCGATGGGGTGAGCGCAACCGGCCTCTCGGGTCTGCTGCGCTCGATCGGGCTCGGCGAGACGGAGTCGGCGTCGAGCTGGGCGGCCACGGACGGCCGCTGGCGGCTCGGCGTCGCCCGTGGCGCGTACGGAAAGGACCACCCGGAGTACGTCGGCGCGGGCGTCCGCGCGGCGACCCGGCAGCGCCGGATCGCGGCCCTGACCGCGCGGATCGGGACGCTGGAGGTCGAGCTGGAGACCGCGCGGGCCGAACGCGGGCGGATCGAGAAGCGGCGCGACGCGCTCCGCCGGGTGCTGCGCGAAATTCCCCCGTCACGCGCCTTCACTGACGCGTGGACGGCATACGAGGAGGCCATCGCCGAGACGGCACGGCTCACCGCGGACCTGGCGGGCGTCCGCCGCGCGGCCGAGGACTCCCGCGCGGCCGCCGTGAAGCTGCGCGCCCGCGCCGAGGCACAGGCCGGCGCCGACGGCCTGCCCGCCGACCGGGACGACCTCGCCCGGATCCGCGCCGACCTCGGCACCCTGCAAGCCCGGGTCGGCACGCTCGGCCGCGACGCCGGACGAGTGCTGGACCGGCTGTCGGCGCACGGCGCGGTCCGCGGCGGCTGGGAGAAGGCCCGCGCCGACCGTACGCAGGCCGAGGGCGGTTACGCGACCGCCCTGTCGGCGCTGACCGCCGCGCAGCGCGAACTGGCCCTGCTGGAGGACTCCGTCGGCGCGAGCGAGCAGGAGATCCTCGCGCGGGAACGCGAGGCTCAGGACCGGCTGGACGCGGCGGCCCGCGGGCTTCCGCCGCTCAGGACACGGCACGACGAGGTGCTCAAAGAGCGCATCGAGGCCGGCGTACGCCGCGAGAACGCCCTGACCGACCTCGCCGGACAGGAGCAGATCGTCGTCGACGGCGGCGTCCGGCTGCGCCGCCCGCTCGGCCTGCCCGGCCTGCCGCTCGCCGCCGCCCTGGGCGACGTCGAGGAGCCGCTGCGCGCGTACGACACCGCGCAGGACGGCGACGTGCGCGCTCGGATCAGGGCGCTCAACGCTCTCGCCGACGACATCGCCACCCGGCTCGGCCCGGCGTCCGCCGACGTCAGCGACTCGCTGATCCTCCGCCGTGGAGAGGAACTGCGCGACAATCTGGCGGGCGGGTACGACGCGGGCGTCGACGAGGTGGACGGCGTGAAACGGTTCGCGCTGCACGACGACACCGGGGCGCACGACGTCGCCGTCGTCGGCACGCGCATCGGCACGGCCCTCGCCGAGGCCCGGCTGCGGCTGTCCACGCGAGAGCAGGAGGTGTTCGAGCGGTACCTGCTCGGCGAGCTCGGCGACCACCTGTCCCGGCAGGTCCTGGCGGCGCACAACCTCGTCGCCGCGATGAACGCGACGCTCGAGGAGGTCCGCTCCTCGCACGGCATCGGAACCCGCCTCGTGTGGGAGCTGCCGGCCGGCGCCGACGCCGACATCCGCGCGGCCGTCGAGCTGCTCCGCCGCCCGTCGGCGCTGCGCACCCGCGACCAGTCCGCACGGCTCCGCGACGCCCTCCGCCGCCGCATCGAGGACGCCCGGCGCGCCGACCCGTCCGCTGGATACGCCCTGCACCTGCGCACGGCGCTGGACTACCGGGCCTGGTTCGCGTTCCGGGTGAAGGTGACCGACGCCGCCAATCCGGACCGGGAGCGGGTGCTCAGTCACCGGACCGCGCTCAGCCAGGGCGAACAGCGCGTCGTGTCGTACCTGGTCCTGTTCGCGACCGCCGCGGCGCACTTCTCCTCGCTCGGGGACGCCGCCCCTGCCGCGCCGCGCCTCATCCTGCTGGACGACGCCTTCGCCAAGGTCGACGAGCCGACGCACGGACGGCTGCTGGGCCTGCTGGTCGAACTGGACCTGGACTTCGTCATCACCAGCGAACGCCTGTTCGGCTGCTTCGCGACCGTGCCGAGCCTGCACATCTACGAGTGCCTGCGCGACCCGCACGTCCGAGGCGTGGCCACCGTCCACTTCACCTGGGACGGCCGGCACAGACGTCTGGTGGGCACGTGACCGCGACCGGCCCCGAGATGACCGCGCGGACCCGCGCGTGGCTCGACCAGCCCGACCTCGCCCGGCTGTGGGACCGGCTGCACGACCGCCTGGAACGCAACGGCCTGCGGGTCCACGGCCGGCTGCGCCTCGACGGCGTCACGCCCGCCGAACGCGAGGCCCTGGCCCTCCTCACCGGCCGCCCGTACACCGGAGACACGATGTCGCTCGCCCTCGCCGACCTCGACGCGCAGCTCCGTACGGGGGCGGCCGAGCGCGGCCTCGTCGAGGTCGTCACGGAACTCCGCGGCCCCCTCACCGACCGCCCCGCCGCCCGCGACGCCCGCCGAGCCGCGGCAGAGGCGATCCGGTCCGCCGCGGACGACGCGCTACGGTCGTATGGCCTGGCCGACTCGGCATGGTCAAGGCCGTGGCTGGAAGAAGTACGGCGCGCCGGCACCTTGGCCAGACTCGCCCCGGACGACGCGAAGCGGCTGATCGTCCAGGCGGTCGACGTCATGGCGGGCCTGACCGGCCCGGCGTCCCCGGATCCGGCGGGCAGGCCAGGGCGCGGCGAACTCGCCGAACGTGTGACCGGAACCGCGCACGGCCTGGACGACGGCACCCTGCTGTCCCGGATCGTCCTGCGCGCCCTCGCCCGCTCTCTGGAGGTACCGCCACCGCAGGACGCCCGCTCCCGGCGCGAGCTGTGGGAGGCGGCCGGCGTGGCCGTCGACCGCGTGTCGACCACGGTTCTCACGCTCGGCCTCGCGCCCCTCGGCGACGAACCCGCCGTACGGCTGCTCCGCGACCGCACGCGGGCCGGCTTCGAGACCCACCTGACGCTGCGCGACCTGACCCGCATGACCTGGCGCCTCCCGCCGGACACCGAGGTCCTCGTCTGCGAGAACCCCCGCGTCGTCGAGGCCGCCGCCGACCGCGGCTGCACCCGACCGCTGGTCTGCGTATCCGGCAACCCGACGACCACCGCCCTCACCCTGCTCGACGCCCTGTACGCCGCCGGAGCGCGCCTCGCCTACCGTGGCGACTTCGACTGGCCCGGCATCGCGATCGCCAACCGTATGATCGGCCGATACACCGCGCGCCCGTGGCGCATGCGAGCGACCGACTACGAGCAGCACGTCGCCACGGCCCGCGACCGGGGCACCCCGCTTCCACCCCTGGCCGGCGCGCCCGTCGACGCGCTCTGGGACCCGGAACTGACGCCTGCCATGACCGTCCTGGGCGTCGCCGTCCAGGAGGAGTCGGCCCTCGAACTCCTCCTCGCCGATCTGCTCGCGCCCTGAGAGACACCGGTACCTCTAGGCTCCCGACTCATGTCCATTCGCTTTGACCAGACCGGCTGGGAGCAACTGCAGCCCGGCGCCTACCGGAACTCCGACGGCGACATCGCCGAGCTGCATGGCTTCGACATCCCGCCCAACCTCGCGGCACCGCTGGAGAACCTGGACGCGCTCCGGCGCGACACGGTGGCGCGCACGGCCGCCGCCGGCGGAGGTCTGATCGAGCTGGACCCGGTCACCCTGCACGGCCTCCCCGCGTTCCAGCAGATCGTCAAGCTGCCCCTGCCCGACCGGCCCGGCGTGGCCTACATCCCGTCCTTCACCCTGCCCCGGGCCGACCGCAGCCTGGTCTTCAAGTTCATGTGCCTCGAACAGGGCGTGACCGGGATGCGGGACGCGGTGGCGCTCGACCGCTTCATGGCCGAGCACGGGAACGGCCGGCCCCCTCAGGAGATGATGCGGTACTGGGCGCAGCACCCGTACGCGCCCGAGGTGCAGGGCGGCCTGCCGCGCAACTGGTCCGAGGACCCGTGGTGGGACCAGCACTTCCCCCAGCACCCGCTGTCCCGCGCCCGCCGCCTCCTCTACACCCTGGCCCCGACGATCGAGGTGCACCCGGATTTCCACGCGGCACCGCCCTGGCGCGGCTAGGCCCCGGAGCGCTCAAGCCTCCCGAACGGGTCTCACGTGGGCGCGGGGTCGCCGCCCTCCGAGTGGACAGGGCCCGCGTCCTGTGGGCAGGATCTCGCCGGCAGTCCCTGCGGCGGGAACGGCCGTGGCAGCATGGCCGCGCCGTTCAGCCGACGGGCACGCCGAACCACGCCGCCATCGGGCCGCACCGCGCCACCTGGCCCTCGCCGACCCAGTCCACGTGACCGTCCAGCCGCAGCAGTACGGCCGCCACGTCCGGCTCCTCACTGCCGCTGACGACATGATCGACCTGGTTCGTTCGCCTGCCGAGATTGACCGAATTCGCTTTGATGAGTCGTATGGCCGGCGTTCCGATGTTCTCGAAGGATGATCTGCTCGACCTCGCGGGCGACCGGTCGTATACGAGGGGTCAGGGCTACCTCGACGCGGTCACCGGTCTGGAGGCCACCGAGGCCGGCGTCACCGCCACCGTCTACGGCAGCGACGCATACGAGGTCAACCTGACCTTGGACGCCGACGGCGAACTGTCCGGCGACTGCGGCTGCCCGTACGGCATGGACGGCAACTTCTGCAAGCACTGCGTCGCCGTCGGCCTCGTCGTCCTGGAACGCGGGCTCGACCTGAGGCAGGCGAAGGCCCGGGCGGCCGGTAACGGCCGGCGGCTGGACGCCTGGCTGGAGGCCCTTCCTCACGAGCGGCTGCTCGCCCTGCTACGCGAGCAGATCGCCGAGGACCGGAATCTCCGCCGCCGTCTCGAGGTACGGGCCACCGCCGAGCAGGCGGACGCCGACCTCGACCTCGCGACCCTGCGCGCGCAGATCAGGTCGCTGCTCGACACCGCGCCCTACGGCCGGTACGGCTTCGTCGAGTACGCGGGCGCGTCCGGTTACGCGGCGCAGGTCGGCGAGGTCGCGGGCGTGCTGCGGTCGCTGACCGTCGCCGGGAAGGCGTCGTACGCGGTGCCGCTGGCCCGGGAGGCCATCGGGTACCTGTGCGACGTGTACGAGCAGATCGACGATTCCGACGGCGCCGTGGGCGAGGCCGGCGACGCCCTGGAGAGGGCGCACCGGGAGGCCTGCGCCGCCGCCGACCTCGACCCGGTGGAGACCGCCGAGTGGCTGGCCGGTCACATGCTCGGTGACTGGTCGAACCTGCCGGAGATCGACCTCGGAGACTACTGGTCGCTGCTGGGCGACTCGGGCCGGGCCAGGTTCATCGAACGGGTCACCGAGGCGTCGCGGAACCGCTCCGACTGGGCCGCGAAGTACCTCAAGCAGGAGATCGCCCGGGTCGGCGGCGACGTGGACACGCTGGTCGCCGTACTCGCGGCCGACCTCACCCCGGATGGCGGCACGCATCTGCGGATCGCCGGAGAACTCGACCGCGCCGGGCGGGGCACCGAGGCCTTGGAGTGGGTGGAGCGCGGACTGCGCGACACGGCCCGGTATCCATACGCCGATGACCGGCTCGCTGACTACGTGGTCGACCGATACCAGCGGGACGGCCGGCTCGCCGACGCGGTCGCCGTACGGCGGGAACGGTTCCGCGCGGCTCCGTCACTCGAGCGCTACCGGAAACTGCGCGACGCCGCGCACGCGGCCGGCTGCTGGGACACCGAACGTACGGCGGCGCTCGACCTGCTCGGCCGCGAGATGCCCGGGAACGACGCGGATCCGTTTTACGGCGGGTCGGTACTGGTCGACGTGCTGATCGACGACGGGGAGGCGAACGCCGCATGGCAGGCCGCGGAGGGCCGGGCGAACGAACGGCAGTGGCTCGCCCTCGCCGACCTCGTACGGGACGAGCGTCCGGCCGACGCGCTACGGGCGTACTTGCGGGCGATCGAACCGCGCACCCGCCGCACCGGGGACGGCAACTACCGGGAAATCGCCCGGCTGCTGCTCCTGGCCCGCGACTGCCACCGCCGTCTGGGCACCGAGGATGAGTTCACCGCGTACCTCGCCGCCCTGCGCACCGCCCAGAAGCGCAAACGGAACCTGATCAGCATCCTGGACCAGCGAGGACTCTGAGCCCGGTTGGAGGGCAGAGCCGCTCAGCCGCGGCCGAGCGGGCAGCGAGCGTCCCGATCCCGGTTGGGGCAGCAGATGACGGCGAAGCTCGCGAAGTCACCGCCGGTCAGCCACCAGGCCCAGACGACGTCGTTGCAGCGGGTCAGTGTGTCCAGGGCGGTGGCGGCCATGACGTCAACCGTCGGCGCGTACCGCTGCCGCTCGCGGTGCAGAATCAACGGCCCGGTCTCGGCGTACTGCCGCCGCAGCCAGGCGACCGCGTCAGCGGGGTCGTCCCAGGTGTCCTTGATGAATCGTTCGGGCTTGGCGAGCCAGGCGGCGGTGCGCTCGGGCGGGACGGGCGAACTGTCGAACCCGGCCCCGCCCGGCGACCGTACGGCGTCGTATGGCCGGACGGCCTCGCCGGACCCCCGGTAGCCGTACGCGTGGAAGTGCACGGCGCTCCCTCCCGTGGGCGCGGCCCGGGGCGATCCCCGGGACCGCCGCCCGTCACTCACGGTCGGCCCGCCTCGACGACCGCGACGAGAACGCACGCCTCGCCGTCCTCGCCCGTGTAGCCGCCGCACCGCGTCGTCTTGCGCCACGACACGCCGCTGAGCTGGTACTCCATGCTTTCACCTCCCCCCGGCCGTCGCGGGGGACCCGGACTCCGGGCAGGAGAGGACGGCCGTCGCGGGCGGTTCCGCGGCGAAGACGGCGGTGACCGTACGGCCCTGGTCGTTGCCGTGCCAGCCCCAACTGTCGGCGAGGAGCGCGACCGTACGCAGGCCGCGCCCGCACTCGGCGAACTCGTCCGCGTCGGCGACCGCCGGCTCGGCGGGGCCGCCCTGGTCCGTCACGGAGATCTCCGTACGGCCGGCCGCGTGGTAGACGTCGACGGTGAAGGAGCCGCCCTGCCCGGAGCGGGTGTGCCTTAACGCGTTGGCCACGAGCTCGCCGACGGACAGCAGGACCTCGTCCAGCCGCGGCCGCCCGGGCAGCAGCGTGGCGACGAACGCCCGTACGGCGTGGGCCTGGTCGGGGGTGCCGGGGAACACCGCCCGCCAGTACATGACCGGCGCGAGGGCGGCCGGTTCCGGTTGCGCGAGAAGCATGGACACCTCGTGGGGGTGGACGATCGGCGTCGTACCGCCGGAGTGCTTCTCACCTCACATGAGGCACACGCCTCGTCACAGTCGGTAGGCGGACCTGAAGGCCCGGAACCGGGATTCGCACGCGAGACCGCGGCACGCGGCCGATCGGCGAGCACCGTGCCGTAACCGTCACCGTGCGGAACGTTCGGCCGTCAGCTCGCGCTCCGGGGGCGGCAAAGCACGACAGACGGCGCATTTGGGAGACTGTGCGGATCTTGGAGTCTGTTTTCGGAGTTCTTGAATGCATCGCCGGGCTCTCATCTGCCTCCCGCTCGCTCTGCTGGCGCTGAACGCCTGCCGGGACAACGGCAAGTCCAACGCCGCCCCCTCGGCACCGCCGTCGGCCGCGACCACCTCCCCGACGGCCGGCCCGACGACGAGCACGCCCGTCCCGAGCCCGACGCACCCGAAGACGCACCGCCCCGCCCCTTCGCCGACCACCCACAAGCCGACACTGGCCGGACCGGGCAGGACCTGCGGCGTCGTCCAACCGCCCGGCAACGGCCCCGCTGCCGCGATCGGCGTACTCAAGGGACACGTCGACTGCTCCACGGCAGTGGCGATCTTCCGCACCTACTACCGGACGGACACTCCGAAGCAGGGCAGCGCGGGCGTGGCGACCGTCCACGGCTGGCGCTGCGCCAGCAACTCGGCCGCCCAGACGAACCTCACCGGCCGGATGTCCACCTGCCGGACCTCGACCATCACGATCGCCGCCGACGTCATCCCCTGATCAGGATCAACACCCTCGGCCGGCGCGCCGTCGAGCCCGCCGCGCGTGCCCGGAGCCACCGCGCTCCGGCCGGTGTCTCAAAGGCGGACGACCACCAGGGCGATATCGTCGGAGGCGCCGGAGCGGAGCCGGTCCAGCAGGGCGTCGGCCAGATCCTGCGGTGGCAGCCCGCGGTACTCGGCGAGGGCGGTGGTGAGCCGGGCCAGCCCGAGGTCGATGTCCTCATCGCGGCGTTCGATGAGCCCGTCGGTGTAGAGGACGAGGGTGTCCCCCGGGCCGTACTTCATGGTGGCCTGGGGCCGGGGGACGGCTTCGGAGCGGACGCCCAGCGGCGGGTCGGTCGCCTTGTCGAGCAGTTCATGACCACCGCCGGAGTGCGCGAGCACCGGCGGCAGATGACCGGCGCTGCTGTAGGCGATGATGCGGCTGCGGGGGTGGATCACGGCCTTGACGGCGGTCGCGGCGAGCGCCCCTTCCACGGAACCGGCGTACTGGTCCAGGGTCTGCAGCGCCTGCGCGGGGCTGTGGGTGTTCCGGACGGCACCGCTCAGGATGAACCGCAACGTCCCCATGATGGCGGCGGCCTCCAGCCCGTGGCCGACGACGTCGCCGACCGCCATGGACAGGGCCCCCTGGGGCAGGTCCACGACGTCGTACCAGTCGCCGCACACGTTCAGCGAGTCGGTCGCCGGCTCGTACCGCACCGCGATCTCTCGGTGCCGGGCCAGGTCCGGCGAATGCAGCATGCGGTCCTGGATGGCCAGGGCGACCTCACGTTCGCGGGCGTACGACTGGCGCAGCTCATCGTTCAGCCGCTGCAACTCCCGCGCCCGGTCGAACAACTCGGCCGCCAGCGCCTGCTCCCGCCCGCTCGGGTTCTCGTTCGACGGCCGGTCGCCGGAGTCGCAGAAGTCGACGAACGCGGTGACGTCCATCGTCCGCATCAGAAGGCACGTCAGCGCGCCGTCCGGGCCGACCACGGGGGTGTTGATCGACGACCACCAGCGCTCCTCGAACTCCCCAGGCCGCCCCGGCACCGGAACGTCATACCGGATCGGCGCCATCGTGTCGGGCCGGTGCGACGTCGCCACCCAGCGCAGCGAGGCCTCCAGCCTGCGCTTCCCGTCGCTGGAGGGACCCGCGGGATCGGCCGGGAAGGACTCGAACAGGTTCTTCCCGATCAACTCCCCACGGGTCCTTCCCGCCACCTCGAGAAGCGCCTGGGTGACGTCTGTGATCACAAAGTCGGGGTCCAGCACCGCATAAGGGGTCGGAGCGACCGCGAACAGCGCCCCATAATCGATCTTCGCAGTACTCACGGACCCCTGCCCGTCCTCCTGCCACCTGACGATTCACCCACCGAAAATGCTATTTCACGAGCCCCACTCCCGACGAGCACCGATCCGACACGATCAGTGCGGTACGGCGCGGCGATGTCGGCCTGGCCGTCTCGGGCTCGAAGTACTAGCGGAGGTAGGAGGCACCGTTGAGGTCGATCACCGCGCCGCTGGCCCACAGGGCGTCCGGCGAGGCGAGCCAGGCCACCGCGGCGGCGATCTCCTCAGGCTCGGCGACGCGACCGAACGGGCTCTGTGCCCGGATGGCCTCGCCCGCCGGGCCGGAGAGCATCGTCTCGACCATGTCGGTCCGCACGAACCCCGGGGCGACGGCCGCGACGCCGATGCCGTGCGGTGCCAGGGCGACCGCCAGCGACTGGGTCATCGCGTGCACCGCCGCCTTACTCGCCCCGTACGCGACGGCGACCGGCTCACCGCGGTAGGCGCCGCGCGAGCCGACGTTGATGATCCGGGCGCCCTCGGCGCCCTCCGGCCGGGTGCGCAGGTGCTCGACGACGCACCAGGTCACGTTCGCCGTACCGTGCACGTTGACGTCGATGACACGCCGCCAGCCCTCGTGCCACTCCTCGTACGAGGTCGCGTCGATCGGCTGATGGCCGTGGACCGCCGCGTTGTTGACCAGCACGTCCACGCCGCCGAGCCCGGCGATCGCCTCGGCGACGAACTCCTGGACCCGGGCCGGATCGGCGAGGTCACCGGAGACGACGACGTGACCGTCCCCCGGAAGCCCGGCGGCGACGGCACGCGCCGCGGTGACATCCGATCCGCAGTGGACGGCCACGGTGAAGCCGTCCGCCGCCAGCCGCGCGGCCACGGCCGCGCCGATGCCCCGCGATCCTCCGGTGACGAGTGCACGTTTTCCGGACACGCGATCCCTCCTTGCCAGATGTCCGACAAACGTAGCGGGCATCGCCACCGGGCATCGCTGCGCGGGTGGACAGCATCTCGAAGACCGCGGATCGCGGCCCGGAACTTCGCGACCGGCCAACAGGACCTGATGGTCGCTCACCTTTCAGGCGGGGTTCACCAGCTGATTGCGGCCGCTACCGGGAGGTGGTCGCTGCCGGTGGCGGGCAGCACCCACGAACGTACCGGCCGCACGCCTCGGACCAGGATCTGGTCGACCCGCACCATCGGGAACTCCGCCGGCCAGGTGAAGCCGAAGCCGCTCCCGGCCACGTCCTGAGCCGAACGCAGCCGCGCGGTGATTCCGGCGAACGCACGGTCGTCCATGGCACCGTTCAGGTCGCCGAGCAGCACCATCCGCGTGTTCGGCTCGGCGGCGATGGCCTTGGCGAGCGCGTGCGCGCCGGCGTTCCGCTGGCTCGTCCAGAAGCCGCGCCTGGGCATCACCCGTACGGAGCCGAGGTGAGCCACGTACACCGCCAGCGGCCCCCGGTTCGTGGTCACCGTGGTGCGCAGCGCCCGGACCGTGTGCATCGCCGGGTCGCCACCGATGTCGAGCGGCCGGGTGTCCGACAGCGGCAGCTTGCTCCACAGCCCGACGTTGCCCTGCATCGTGTGGTACGGGTACGCCTTTCCCAGCACCTTCTCGTACGTGACCGTGGCCTGCCGGGCGCGCAGCTCGGTGGGGTCGACCAGCCGCCGCGCATCGCTCTCCGCCAGTTCCTCCAGCGCCACCACATCCGCCCCAGACGCGATCAGGTCGCGGGCGGTCCCGACCGGGTCGGCGTTGCCGGCGCTGACGTTGTGGCTGACCACGGTGAGGTCGCCACCTGGGTGGGACTTGTCGCTGAGCAGCCCGCCGAAGAGGGCCGGCCACACCGTGACCGGCAGCAGCAGCGCGGCCACCGCGGAGGCGGAGCGGCGCCAGAGCGCCCCGGCCAGCAGCACCGGAACGAACAAGCCGAACCACGGCAGGAAGGTATCCACTAGGCTGCCGAGGTTTCCGATCCGGTTCGGGATCTGCGCGTGCAGCAGCATGACCAGGCCGAGAAGCAGCCCCAGCGCCGCGAGGACCAGGCCGCGCTTCCAGGGCCCCGGCCGGCAGCCGACGCGAATCGCCTGGCGGATGCCCGCGCGCCGGGTACCGGAGCCGGTATCCCGGCGACCGGCGCCGCCCTGTCCGGTCTCCGCGGTGTCCATCTGCTCCATCGTCTGTCCTTGTTCGCTGGGCCCTCGGGTTCGAGCCATACCGCCAGTCAAGTCAGGGTGGCGTTGCCAGCGTGTATGTGATTTTCGATATGCCGACGATATGCACCCACTTCTGACATCGAGAGCAGGCGTGTACTGATCGTCGAGGAACAGACCCCGGACCTTCCGCGCGCGCCTCCCGAGGTTCCAGTTGACGCTACATCTGTCACATAGCGGGCGTACGGTGCGATCATGGCGCTCACCGACATCACGCGCGAAGCAGTCCTCGCCGCGATCGGCGAATTCGACCGCCTGGGCCGGGACGTCTTCCTGGAGAAGTACGGGTTCGACTCTTCCCGCGGTACTGGCTCCTGCACGACGGAGCGCGCTACGACTCCAAGGCCATCGCGGGAGCCGCGCATGGCCACCTGCCCGGCAGGTCTCCCCTGGCGGCGAAGGACTTCTCCGGCGGCAGGGACCACGCGGTGACCGTCCTGCGACGCCTGGGCTTCGAAGTGACCAGCGCACCCAACACCGACTCGTCCGGCCTTCGAACCGCGGACGAGATCGCCGCGACCATCGGCGACCTGCGTCCTGCCTCGGCCTCCGGCAAGCCGATGCTGAAGCAGGCCGTCGTCCTCCTGTGGGCGATCGGCCGTGCCCGGGTCGGCCACGACCGGCTCCTGGGATGGGCCGACACCGTAGCCGCACTGACCCCGTTGCTGCAGACTCATCGCCGGAACGGCGAAAGCCGCCACGGCCGGCCGGACTACCCGATCGCCGCGCTGTTCCATGCCGGCCTGTGGGAGCTGCCCGGCCACACCGACGTCCCACGAGCCCACGGCAGCACTGTATGGACGTGGTTCACCGAGCAGGCACCCGAAGGCGGCCTACCGGAGTCCGTCTACGCGCTCGCCCGCCGCTCGGGCACGGCGCGGGTCCGGATGATCGACGCGATCACCTCCCGGTTCTTCGAAGACTTCGACGAGAGCGGCTTCCTCACCGCAGTCGGGCTCTACGACGAAGACGTCGCCACCGACGAAGCACCGCCGTCCGGAGACTCCGATCAGGAGACGGTGTCCGGGAGCATCCGCGCGGCCTCCGAATTCGACTACGCCCGTTTGTGCGAACTGGTGGCGCGCCGGGAGAAACGCACGTACGGGCAGCGGCGCACCAGGATCGCCAACGATCCGATCCGGATCAGTGCCGCCCGCGAAGCGGTCCTGCTCCGCAGCCGTGGCCAGTGCGAGAACCCCGGATGCTGCCGCCCGGCTCCGGATCTCAACGACCTGGGCCGGCCGCTCCTGGAGGTCGACCACATCGTGGGCCTCGCCGATAGGGGCCGCGACCATCCTGAGCAAATGATCGCGCTATGCCCCAACTGCCACCGGGTGAAGACCTCCGGGCGAACCCGCCATGAGCTCATCACCGTGCTGGCGCGTACGGCGAAGGAGCGCCACGATCAGTGGCTGACCGGGAGCGATCACCGCTGACCATGGCGGGACGGCGCAGCCCCGCCACGGAATCGTGGTCCGCGATGATCGGCCGTCCCGTGCCTCGCCCGAGTGTCAGACCTCCACCACATCCAAATCGGACCTCACGGCGATGTCCTCCTGATCAAACATCTCCAGGACTTCCTCGCCCTCGTAATCGATCAGGTCGTTCTGGACCGGCTTGCCTGTGGCCCGCTCGATGAGAGAGATGATTCTCCCCAGGCGTCTGTCGAAGAAGGCGTCGAAGTTATCGGCCCGGAGCTCTGCGGCAGCCACCAGGTGCGTCGCGACGACGGCGTTCAGTTGCGCCGGATTAATGCTCGCCCGCTTTTCGATCTTAAACAGGTACGCGGATGGCGCCACGCCACCGATGGCGCGGTTCGTGTCGGCTGAAAGCGGGGTCTTGTTGACGATGCTCTCCCGCAACGCCGGGTCGATGCCGTGGTCGATGCACCACTTCGACGGGAAGATGTGGTGAATATCCACCTTGAGGTCTACGTATTGCACCTTGTCGAGCGCCTTGTCGTACATCCAGTCCTTCGCACCCTGGGACAGAATAAGCGCGTAAATGCCCTTGTATGCCGCCGCGTTTTTGGTTCGCAGTGACAGGAGGCGCGATGCCGCGAAGGTGCAGTCCGCGACGGTCCGGGGCACCGCCGTCTCGAAGCCGCGCGCCCAGTTAGGCACGGATTCGACGTCACGCACGAAGCGCGTCTCGATCGTCGAGCCGTAGAGCTCGCCGAGGATGCCGCACCAGAACCACTGGGCGAGCTTGGCGCGTACGCCGTGCAGGTCGGCGTCGTTGCCGAGGACGACCTTGATCGCCGCGAGCGGGACCAGTTGCTTCGGGTAGGGGATGAACTTTGTCTCGAAAATGTGGTGGTCGGCAAGGAAGTTCGCGGTCCAGATGAAGGCGTCGCGGACGGGCTGGACCCACTCCAGATAGTCATCGAGGCCAAGCTTGAGCAGGTCCTCCTTCCGGGCGGAGACGGCGCGCGGCCGGTCGGAGGTGTCTTCCTTGGCCCGCTTCAGGGTCGCGAGGAGACTCACGGCCTGGAGGAAGTCGGTGTTCTCCACCGAGCTCAGGACGGGGTGTGGGGCGAAGGCCTGCTGCGTGGCCTGCCAGTCATCGTTGAGCCGAAAGTCGGTTCCGTGGGTGTCGTAGTACTTCTTGTCGCCGGCGAAAGTAGCGGTGAGGAGTTCGAACACGTTGAGCGGCAGGCCGCCCGTGTTCACCTTCTCGAAGACGGTGGCGACGGCCGCTTTGGTGGTCGTCTTGTCGAGCTCAATGGAGGGGATGGTGTACTTCAGGCAGGGCTCGATGACCTTAGCGTGGAACGTACTGGCCTGCTCCTTGTCGTCGCAGGCGAAGAGCCAGTTGACGGTCTCCGCCCCGGCGAAGAGAAGGCGAGCGGGGAAGTATCCCTCGGCGCGCTCGCGCTCGAGGGTGGACAGGTCACGCACGATGTCCTTGCCGAAGTTGCTGCGCAAGACACCGTCGCCGGGCATCGAGATGACCGCTTCGTCCATCCGGTCCTCGCCAAGCAGCGCCGTCTTCATGTGGATGTAGTAGCGGCGGTCCATGAGCTTGCCGCGGCTGTCCTTGGTGTGGACAACGCCGTCACCGGTCAGCGCTTGTGTGAGGGACGTAAGCCGCTGCTGGCCGTCGAGAAGCAGCAGGTTGGGTTCCGTACCGTCGGGGAGAGTGACGCCTTCGATGGAACGCGGCTTGAAGCGGATCTGATCGTTGCCCGTCTCCAGCATCATGACGACGCCGAGCGGATGACCGCGGAGGATGGTGACAAGAAGCTGACGGATGCGCTCGTCATCCCACTTGTAACTACGCTGGAAGTCGGGAAGCTGGACGTATCCGCTCGTCGTCCATTCCAGGTACTTGGCCAGTGGATGAAGAGGGGTTTGGAAGCCCAAGATCACTATCCCTTTCAGAACCGTGAGTTGAAACGAAATGCGGGGCGAACGGCGGGGTCAGTGCGACCGCGCCGCGACCGGGAGGAAGGCGCTCGGCTTGCCGTTCCAGGAGACGTACAGGTCGTCCCGGGCGCGAGTGCAGGCAACGAAGAGGAGCGAGCGTTCGGCGAGCATGTCGACCTCGTGCTGCATCCGGTCGACGTCGGCCGGGGTGACAGCGGGCTCGAACGGGAAGGCCCGGTCGTTGACGCCGACCGTAGCGACGCAGCGGAACTCCAGGCCCTTCATCGCGTGCATGGTTGCAATGCGCACACCGTCGTCGGAAGCATCGGGGCCGTCCTTGAGGGCGACCGCCGGAATGCCGGCGCCGGCCAGCCGTTCCTTGGCGCGCGCCCCGAGTTGGTGGAAGCGCGTCGCGATGGCGATCTCGGACGGCGCGACGCCGTCATCCACCCAGGAGCGGACCTTGGTGACCAGCGCATCGAGTTCGGCCGCCTGAGTGCCGGCCGGGACGGCGGTCGGGCGGCCGCCGTGCAGCGCGGAGCGGTACCCGGCGAGGGTGTCGGAGCCGCCGTCCAGGTCGTCGACCTGCTCGCCGGTCATGATGCCGGATGACCAGGCGAGGATCTCCTGGGTGCTCCGGTAGTTGATCTTCAGTCGGCTCGACCGGCCGACGACGCTGATGCCGAGCGAGCGCAGGGACACGCGGGTGTCGTAGATCCGCTGGTGCGGGTCGCTGGCGATGAACAGGTCGTCCGGTCCCTCGGCGACGACACCGCGCAGCACCCGCCACTGCGCGGGGTGGAGGTCCTGCGCCTCGTCGACGACGACGTGGTCATAGCGCGGACCGGCGGTCTTCAGCAGGTCGGCAGCGTCCGCGCACAGCTGCAGGTACGTCCGCTTCCCCTCGGCGCCGAGCCGTTGAGTGAACTCCTCGATGGCCCGCCAGACCTGCTCCCGCTGCGCGGCCTGGAGCGAGGCGCCGCGGCCGGCCCGTGACGCGCGGAGGTACTCCTCGATCGAGCCGATGCCCTGGGCCAGGACGACGTGCCGGTACTCCAGCGCCAGGAAGTGCTCGCTCCACGGGAGGTCGAGGCGGCGTACGATCCGCTGCCAGCGCTGGCGCGCGTCCGCGTCCGCATCGGGCGCCAGAACCGGTACGGAGCCCTGCTCCGCGGCGATCTGGTGGGCGACGGCGTTCACGGTGGTGATGTCGACGCGCTCCAGCAACGCCGGGTCGTCGACGAGCAGGGCGAGGTTCTCCCGGAGGGAGTCGGCGAGCGCGTTGGTGAAGGTCGTCAGGAGGATCCGGGTGTCGTCGTTCTTCTCCAGTAGGTGCTTTACCCGGTGGAGGGCGACGACGGTCTTGCCGGTGCCCGGCCCGCCGGAGACCTGCGCCGGTCCGCTGTACGACGGCCGGTAGGCCACCCGGCGCTGTGCCGGATGCAGGAAGATCCGCCAGGCGCTGAACGGCTTGGTGAGGATGTCCTCCAGCTCTTTCGGGCCGGACACGAGCGCGATGCGGTCGCGGGTGTTGGCGATCGCGGCGGCCAGGTCGGCCGGTTCGGCCGCGGCGGCCTCGGTGGCCGGGCGCCGTACGGACACGACATCGCGCCAGACCTCGTCCGGGCTGTGGCCCTCCGCCAGGTAGAACAGCACCTCGAACTGATCCTCGGGGAACAGCGTGGCGAACGCTTGCAGCTGCGGCTTGTCGATGATCGTGCGTACAGCCGGGAGCAACCCGTCGTCGATGCCGAGGCGCCGCAGCACGGCGTCGGAGTGCTTCTCGAACAGCAGCGACGGCGCCGACTCGGCCGCGCGCTGGAACATGGGGGTGAGCTCTTCGATGGCCGCGACGTTGCGCATCTCCAGCCCGCCCGTGGCGGCGTTGACGGTGGCGACCCGCTTCATCGCCCACTCGTACGCGGCGTCGTGCTTCATGACCCGCAGCAGCAGGAACGTTTCGCTCCCGTCATCCGGGGCGAGCACCACGCCCCGCCAGAATCCGGTGATCCGGATGCTGCGCATCCGCGGGTCACGCGCCTTGGCCACCGGCTCCAGGTGCAGGCCCTTGTCGGCGTAGAGCTCGGCGACGGTCAGCTGCTGGAACTTCTCCATCGCGCCCCGGACACCCTGCCGCACCGGCTTCTCCAGGCGCTCGTACTCCTCGAGGAAGCTGGTGGCGAATGCGAGCTGCGGCACTGATCCCCCCGGGCGACACCATTCACCGATATACGAAAACACAAGGTAATCGATCGATAACGAATCTTCAGCGCAGCGCGCCGACAAATCACCCCTTCCGCCCCCCGATGCCCATATCCGGCCACTAACAAAAAGGCCATATGGGTCCGACCGATCCACGATGATCAAGTGACTTCGCCTTGACGTCGCGTTAAGAGGTGGATTAACCGTAGGACGCTAGAGCCGGATGAGCCGACGCGCGGAGAGGCATCCCAGGAGACGGTGGACCGAAACAATCACCAGGGCGGCTACGCGGAGGCCCTCGTCCGGGTGCTGAGCGCCGCCGCCGGCCTGAGGCTCGCCAAACCGGAGCCCGACCTCGACGGCATCGACTTCTGCCTGTGGCCCGATCGCGTCGGCGGGCGCCGTGGCGCGCGGTCGACGCCGATCAACGTGCAGGTGAAGTCCGACTCGATCGCGGCCGGGGACGCCACGCACTGGCGCCACTACCTCAAGGTCCCGCACTTCAACGCCCTCGCCGACCCGGACACGACCTTCCCGACCTACCTGTTCCTGGTCATCGTCCCGTCGGAGCCGCGCCACTATGTCAGCCTGCACCCGGACGGCCTGCTGCTGCGCAAGAGCGTGTACTGGCATTCGCTGGCGAAGGACGGTCCGGTCGTCGACGCGAAAAAGGACGCGAAGAAGCGGGTCGATATTCCCAAGGCCAATCTGCTGACCGTAGATTCGCTTCGTACACTGGTGAACGCCGCCGACCCTGGTGGGGAGCCGTCGTGACCGCGAGCCGCACCGAGCTGGAGCGCCTCACGCCTGACGACATCGAGCGCTACCTGCGTACGTCCGGGTGGCGGCTGGTCGGGGACCTGAACGGCCGCGCGACGATCTGGGCCCTCGAGCCGGACGAACTCGAAGTGATCGTCCCGGTCTCGTCGCGGTTCCGCGACTATCCGCAGCGGGTCAACGACGTGATCCGTACGCTCGCCGAAGCCGAGTCCCGTCCCGAGTCGCAGATCATTCACAGCGTGACCGCCTCGTACGTCGACCGGCAGTACATTCGGACGTTCCCCGACGCACCATCAGGCATGATCTCGGCCGCCGACGCCGCCGAGGCCTTCCAGGGCGTACGCGAGCTGCTCATCGCCGCCGCGTACGCCGAGGAGACCCGCCGCGGAGAGCTCGTCCTGCCTCGCCGGAAGCCGAAGATCGTCGAGGAGTTCCCGGCGCGCACGCTCGTCACCACCGGGCCGGGCAGTTTCGTCATCGCCACCCACATCGAGCTGCCACGAAACGACACGCTCTTCCCCGCGACTCCGTTCGAACGCCGAGCCTCGGTCAAGCTGCGGGAGATGCTGCTCACCACCCAGGCGGCCGCAGCGGAGGCCGACGAGATCGCCGATCTGTCGCCGTTCGCCGAACGCGTCGAACAAGGGATATCGAAGACGCTGTGCCGCGCGCTGGCCCGGCTGGGTGGCACCGATCGTGATCAACCCGTCGAGATGCGGTTCGCCTGGGCCGGGGACGAGCCGATGAATCTCCCCACCGACCCCATCCGCTTCGAGGCGGATCAGATCACCATGCTCAGGCACGCCGCCGACGATCTGGGGCGAAAAGAGACCACTGAGCGCGCCATGTTGCACGGCCGGATTCAGGGACTCCGACGGGAGGGCCCCGACCAGCTCGGGTGGGCGGTGGTCCGTGGCCGGGTCAGCACCGAACGGGGCGATCTGCAACGGCAGGTCTGGGTGCAGCTACCGGCCGATGACTACGATCGCGCCTTGCGCGCCCACGGTCAGGACCTCGAGATCCGCGCGACCGGCAGCCTCAGACGCAGTGGCCGCCGCACCGAGCTGCAACACCTCGAACTGTTCCGAGTGCTGCCGACGTGAGGTCCGCAATCTCGCACCCGTACGCCCGTCATCCCGCCCTGCGGCAGCTCCCCTGATCCCACGAACCGGTGGCCGCCCGACGCCCCGGAGTAGGCCGGCCGGTCAGCCCTCGGCATCGGGCCGTGTGGGCACCGTCGAGGCACCCATCACTCAGGATCTCCTCTGCCCGCCCCGGGGCGTACCGGCCTTCCCTCCCGTCGGGGCGGCCGCTACCGCACCTCCTTGGCCCGTTTGCGTCCACGCGACGACGGCTTTCCGTCCGGTTCCGGCGACACCAGGATCCTGAGGGTCTCCTGGGCGTCCCGCCGGCGCCGCCGCTTTTTCGCGCGTGCGGCGGTGACCGCGACGACGCCGATGGCGGCGGCTTTGATCACCGCGGGCAGGCCCTGGGACGCCATCAGGGTGGTCAGGCCCGTGAGCACCGTCGCCGCCGTCATCGGTCGCCCCTCAGCCGCGCCTCGTACGGCTTCGGCAGCGCACCGGTGAGGAGCAACGGCGACAGCTGGTCGCGCAGCTCCCCGGTACGGCGGCTGATCTCCGCGTGGAGGGCCGCCTTCTCGTCGAGCGCGCTCAGGACGCCGCCGATCGCCTCTTGTACGGGCACGGGGGGCAGGACGAGGGGCATCTGCCGGATCGTCTCGGTGTTGATGCTGTAGATGGTCGAGTTCAGCGAGTTCTGCGCGATCCATTCCCGTACGAGCGGGTTCCGCAGGTAGTGCAGGAGGTAGCCGGGATGCACGTCATTCTGGTTCGGGCGGATTCGCAGGCACGCCGTGTTGAACAACCAGCCCGCGTGCTCCACGCCGATGAGCGCGTACTTGCCGATGCCGGCCGTTCGGACGCCGACGACGTCTCCGGGTTCGAGGCGGTAATTTCTCAGCTGTACGGCCGTCTTCTCGGAGACGTACGTGATGTCGTCCGCGACGATCCGGCCTTCGCCGATGTCCTTGGGGGCGATCAGCGGTATGCGGGCTTCGCCGGTGCCCGGCCTCGGCGGGGCACCGGGCGCTCCGCCGGACGGCCCGGCCTTCACCTCGCAGTACTTCCCGAGCAGGTCCGTATTCCAGTCGTCGGGCACGTCCCCGATCAGGGTCTTCATCGGAGCACCTCGCTCACCAGGTCGTCGACGAGGGCGTCCACCTCGGCCGCCCGGCGATGCAGGTCCCCCAGTCGCTCGTGGAGCCGGCGCGTCTTCTCCTCGGCGTCCGGGTCGGCGCTCGGCTCGGCGGTGACGTACCTGCTGGCCGCGAGGCTGCACGCCAGGTCCTTGATGGTCTCCGCCGAGGCGACGGCGGCGAACCCCTCATCGCCGCCGTACGCCGGACCGGTCCGCCGCCATTCCTCGTACGCTCCGGCGATCCTGTCGATGTCCTCCGGCCGCAGGGCGCGGTGTTTGCGATCGACCTTGGCGCCCAGCGTTCTGGCGTCGATGAACAGGACGTGGCCGGAGTCGCCCGGAGGGCGGTTCCGCAGCAGCCAGAGCGTCACGGGCACGGGCGTGGACCGGAAGAGCTGTTCGGGCAGCATGATGACGCAGTCCACGACACCCTTTTCGACCATCTTCTGGCGGATGCCGTACTCCTGGGTGTTGGCGGAGACCGCCGCGGTGTTCGGCATCAGCACGGCGGCCCGTCCGCGCGGGGACAGCTTCGCGACGGCGTGCTGCAGCCAGCCGTAGTTGGCGTTGTGCCGGGGCGGGGGCCCGAATCGCCGCCACCGCGGATCGTCCTTCGGATCGCCCCGGCTCCAGTCGCGCATGTTGAACGGCGGATTGGCGACGATGACGTCGAAGTTCCCGGTACGAGAAGGGTCCTCGCGCAGTGCGCCGCCCCGCCGGAGCTCCGTGTCCCTCGTCAGGTCGTGAATCGCCGAGTTGAGGGCGGCCATGCGCAGCGACCGCACGCTCATCGTCTGCCCGCTGAACGAGAGCTTCTGCGACGCCTCACCCCGTTCCTCGACGTGTGCGGCGGCGCCGGTTAGGAACGCGCCGTCTCCGCAGGCCGGATCGTAGACGTGGTCTCCGGGCTCGGGGGCGAGCAGGCGGACCGCCAGCTCGACGACGCACTCCGGCGTGTGGAACTCGCCGCCGCGTACGCGATCGTCCGTGGCGAACCCGTCGAGGAGGGCACGGCACACGACGGCCGCCCGTGTCATGGTCGGCGGCACGTCCCGGCGCTCGTCGGCGCAGACGCCGTCGAGGATCTGCACGACCTGGGCGAGTTGCCGATCCGTCCAGATTCTCAGCCGGACGTTCCGCAGGGCGTCACGGACGACGGGGTACCGCCGCTGATGCGCACCGAGGGCCTGCGCCAGGACCGTCCCGAAGGGGGGCGCCTCCTGGCCGGCCGCCCGCGCCAACGACGCCCAGCGCCCCGGGTCGTGGCGGCGCAGGTGGAGCAGCACGAGCAGCAGTTCTTCGTACGACTCCGGGTCTCCCTCACCGCGCCACTTCTCCAGGTTCTGCAGGAGATCCGGGGGCGGCTCCCACGCCGAGCCGGCGGCGGAGCGCATCGTCGCCTGCGCGGACGTCTGCCCGTGTTCCGGGTTCTCCGACTGTGGTATGAGACCGAGGCTCCTGGCGAACCGATCGCCGAAGGTGGTGCCGGCGGGCTCACCGGGCCGTAGCGCGTTCGCCGGAATTCTTCGGTGCATGAGCCACCGCGCCAGCGCTTCGACCTCGTACCGGTCTCCCTCATCGACCGCCCGGGGGAAGTCGGCATGCCGTTTCTCCCAGTTGTTCACAGCCGGTCTGCCGACACCTGCCGCTTTGGCGATCTCGGCTTTTGACAAGCGCCTGTCGCTTGCGTCTACCATCGAATCCGCTCCCCTGCCATCCTCGTCCGGCGAGAACAAGCTAGCGCGGAGCCTGGATAGCTCGCCATCGCGCACCATCGTGCGCTCAAAGTGTGAACTCTCCGGATCCCAAGGGTTCGGCAGTGGGCGGAGCGCGCGCGTGCGGGCCGGTAGCTCTCACCAGCGAGTGACGACTCGTCGATTCGCACGGGCGGTCACGGCGTCGAACGATCCCGCCGACCACCTGAAGAGGAACGACGGGTCGGCCCTTGGACGCAGAAGCCTTCCCGCCGTTCTCTCGCGCGCCTGCCGACGGGTGACTGGTCCACCGCTTACGAGGAGGGGCTTACGTGGGGTCGTGGCGGAGGCGCGGCACGGCGAAGGTCGCGTGCACGGTGCGGGAGCAGGGAGTGCCGCTCCAGAACCAGGCGGTGGCAAGGGTCGTGACGGTGAGCAGACCACGACCGCACTCGGCGAGACCGATCGGGTCGGTGGCATCGGCAAGGGGCTGGACGCGAGGCTCGGTGGGGGCGCCCTGGTCGGTGACGCTGACGAACACCCCCGCGGCGTCGCGGTGAACCGCCACGGTGAACGTGCCGCCGGGACGCCCGGATCCGGTGTGCCGGATGGCGTTGACGGCGAGTTCCCCCAAGACGAGGAGCACATCGTCCAGCGGCGGGAATCCGGCCAGCAGATAGGCGACGAATGCTCGGGCGGCCCCGACCTGGATCGGTTCGCCGGAGAAGGTGCGACGCCAGTACATGGGCGTGAAAGGCTCGTCGGAGGCGACAGCGGCGGCAGGCAACGACATCGGCTCCCTTGAAGTCGTAGGTGGCCGCGGGCGCACGCGGGCCTGATCGGGATCACCCTCGGCACAGCTCCGCCGGCCCGGCGCTTCGGGGTCGAGGTCGCGCGTGCAGGGCGGATGGTCGCCCTCGCCGCGACGGCCGACGAGTACGGAGCGAGCGGCCTCGGTGCAGGAAAGGCGATCACCGCGCGCTTCGATCAGCTTCGCGACCATCGGCCAGCACGCGGCGCAGTGCGGCGCGTTGACGTCGCCGAACACCGTGACAGCCACCAGCGACGGATGCGCGCAGCCGACGCACGGATCAGCGCACGCGTCCACGGGGAGGGACGACGACGGGTGTACGCGCCGTGGCACGCCGACGGCCTGGACGCGCACGCGACTCGTGAGCCATCGCCCGCTCCAACGGCCCGTCCCCGCCGTGCCCGCAACCATGCGATCCTCACCAGCGATTCGAAGGACAGGCCACCATGGCTCCGTCCGGTCGCCGTAAGTTCACACCGGCTGCTCGGCCTCGTACAGCCAGTCACCGAGCCTCGATGCGGGGATCCGCGATTCGCACGCGCTGTTGCGGAACCTCTTCCTCCCGCAAGCTCCCTACCGGAACATCAGGCGGCCGAACGTTCGGGTGCGGCACGGTACTCGTGCGCTCACCTGCGTCGATGTCCGCCGATTCCGGAGCGTGTTCGAACAACACCTGCTGTAATCGGACCCGACAGTCAGGTGATCGACGGCCCTCGGGAGGTCGAGGATGAGCAGCCCGTTCGTGCGCCGCCGGCGACTCGCCGCGGAACTCCGTACGATCCGCGAACAACACGGTATGACGGCCGACCAGCTCGCCTGCCAGATCCATCAGTCGCGCATGAAGATCTCGAAGCTGGAAAACGCGCACATCCGCCCTGACCTCGCCGAGGTAATGAAGATCCTCGACGTGTTAGGAGTCACCGGCGAGAAGTGGCACGAGATCGTCAAGATCGCCCGCGACGCCGCCGAACGCGGCTGGTGGGACTCGTACGGCGACGCGATGGGCGACCGGCAGCGGCTCTACGCCGACATCGAGTCGGGCGCGAAGACGATCCGCGAGTACCAGCCCGGCGCGATGCCCGGCCTCCTCCAGACCCCGGACTACACCTGGGCGCTGATCGAGCATGCCAAGGCCGAAGGCCCGATCACCTATATCCCCGAACGCCTCGTCGAAGCACGGTTTCAGCGCCAGCGCACTGTCCTCCGACCTGACGGCCCGGAGTACGAAGTCATCCTCGACGAGGTTGGCCTCCGCCGCTTCAGCGTTCCACCCGACGTGATGTACACCCAGCTCCACCACATCATCAAGGTCGCGGAAACTCAACCACGAGTAATCGTGAAGGTATTCCCGATGGTCACAGGCATGGTTCCAAGGCTGATGCCGAGGAGCCAATTGATCATCTTCGACTTCACCGACGAGAGCGATCCGACCATGGCGGTTACAGAAACCGTATCCGCAGACCTCTTCTATACCGAGACCAAGGAGGTAGCGCGCCACATCCGCAGGTATGAGTTCGTACGAAGTGCTGCACTCTCAGAGGTAAAGACACTTTCGTTCCTCAGTGAGCTTGCCGACCAGATCATCAGCGTGTAGGACCGAGATATGACCAGCAGCAACGCCGATTGGCGCAAGTCCCGTTGGAGCGAGCCGAACGCCTCCTGCGTTGAGGTGGCAAGCGTCACCAAGCCAAGCGTTCGAGTTACAGAACAAACGTGTCCAGAAGATTAAGCCACTGCCCGTACAGCTCACAAGGAACCCCCCTCGAGACCATCCGTGATCGTGACACTCCGTTCCGTTACACGTCAACCGGTGTCGGATGCCGCGGTCCATGGCCGGGATGCGGGTCGAGGATGCTTCGATATGGCTCGCCGGTACGGATCGCTTGCGCTATCGCGTCATAGGTATTCAAGATCAATGCCTTCGTCCGCTGGAAGCGTTCCGGATCGTTCCGCCGAAAGGCGCCAAAGGTGTCCATAATGAAGCCGACGTCATCCCGGCCCACCTGATACAGGTGGAAGTAAGCAGCCTCCAACTCGGATCTGATATGGAGACGGCGCTCCTCATCCCATATGAACGGCGGATAATCGTCCGACAAATCTCGCGCGAACGGCCTCATATCCCATGCCGTATAAGTAAGTTCCAGGACGCGCGCGTCGATCCAGTCGCCAAGGGTTTCCGACTTGCCCCATATCGCCCACTCTTCATAAATCTTCGGCGGAAGAGCAGGCAATTGCTTAAGAATAAAGTAGCTCATTGACGTACCAGCCAACTTTTGCCGAGCTACATAGTCAAACGCCAAAGAGCTAAGGTTAGCAGCCAGGCGCCATCCGCCATAGGTAGCGAACAGTAGGGGGAACTTATGCCCCACGGCCACACGAGGAATAACATCACAAATCATGGAGCGTTCATCAGTGCTCCGGGCGACATCCCGCCAACCGAGGAGCCAGCCATGGGGCCAAGAATCCTTAAGACGCTCACGAACCTCTGCTTCGGCGACCCAGTAGCGAGACAGAATACGAAAGTATGGGTCTCGCTTTTGGGTCAAAGTAAGCCTCGGCAGCGTGCCCATGTTGGCCTGAGCCCGAGTCTGCCCTTCGTACGTTCCGAGACGATGGTCGAAGTGATATACCATTTTCGCCTCGTATAGCGGGAGCATCGTCTCGCCATAACGAATGAAGCAATTTCCCCGGAACGTCCACCCAGCGGACTCCAGCTCCTCCCGGGTATGGAATAGACCGGAGTCGTTCGCCATATCGAACATCCTCATAAACGACAGATTCCACGGATTACTGCTAGGGATATCCCGCCATAGAACCGGAACACGACGGTAGATGCCGAGCGTGATCTGCGCATCCCTACGCGAGCGGAACAGCGGCGCAGTCCCAGTATTGGGATTGAGGAGCAGGATGTCCTCTGGAGGCATAACGAACCGGCGGGCCTCGATATCGGAAATTTTTCGAGAGCCGAAAGCGAAGTCGGCCTCAGGTACCTTCACCTCTCGGCCGCCGACCGTCAGAAGGCAAAACCGTACAGAGTGGTGCACAGCTCTGCTCAGCAGGAATTCTTCATTCTCGAACTCGAGGAGAGAAGCCAAACTGCTGCACCGCACCAGATCACTGAAGAAGGGTGCGGTAGTGGCATCAGTGGCGATTCCGGTAGGCAACACCAAGCCGCTACGCCCGTTCGGGCCGGTGACCGTACGCCCCGTCTCGGCGAACACCGAGTAGGTGTTTACGTCACCCTGGCCCGTCAGCGGATAACGACCAGATGAGCGCAATAGATGGCTCATTCCAGCTGCCTTACGCAGCTCGCTGTGGAAGTCGGCATACAGCGCACGGTCCGTGGGCTCTTCGCTCCCGGCCAGAGCTTCAATCAGCCTTTTGCGAGCAGCAGCGTTACGCGCCTTGGCAATTTTTTCGTCGCGGGCGGCGAAGAACTCTTGCTCTTGGAGCTTCACTCGCTCCCATGGAGGGTTCCCCAGCACGCAGGAAAAGCCACCTTGCCAGCCGGTGTATGGGTTGGCGTCATCAGCGGCATCGTCTCCGACCCGGAAGATCGTTGGGAACTCCAGGTACCAATGGAAGAAGGCGTACCGCTCGGCCAGTTCCCGCACCTTCGCCTCGGTGTCCTCGGTGGGGATTGCCCGGGGGTACAGCTTGGCAGCCTCCTCGTCTCCTCCGAAGATCTGAAGAGTGGCAGTGGTGACGGAGCGGGGGGCGGCCGGGAATCTGGGCCAGACGAACGCAGCGCACCAGGCGTCGGCGACGCGCTTGCGAACGGCTAGGTCGGGTGATTCTTGAAGCGCCGTATAACGGCAGGCCTGCTTATGAATGTCGGCCAGCGATGCCGAGGACATCCGGTCGAGCTCTCCTACCTGGGAAGCTAGGTCCGTAGTGTCGACCGGCACCACCGGCCCATCGAAGAGTGAGACTTCAAGCTCGATCTGACCGGAACGCTCAGTGGTGTTCTCTTTTCGAAGCTGATTGACGATTTTCTTGTCGTCACCGATGAGCGGCTTATACGCTGCGTCTGGAATGCCCTTAAGTAGCAATGCCGGTGTGGTTCCGAGCAGGGCGTTGCCGACCTTGAGGTGGGCGTCAAGGAAGCCGAGCGGCTTGCCCGGCTCCAACGCCTCCAGCCAGAGGGAGACCTTCGCCAGCTCAATGGCCATCGGGTTGATGTCGACGCCGTAAATGCAGCGGGTGACGACCTCGCGCAGCGCGCGGCGGACCTCTTCGTTCGAGGGCTCGGGGTCACCGGTCCGGACGAAGGCCAGTCGCTTGGCGATGCGGCGAGCGGCGGCGACGAGGAAGTGGCCGGAGCCGCAGGCCGGGTCGCAGATGGTCAGCGCGAGCAGTGCGCGCTCCTGCTCCTCGACCGTACGGCCGGACTTCACCGCGTCGTCGATGACCGGTTCGAGGGCGGAGTCGAGCAGCACATCGATGAGGGAACTGGGCGTGTAGTAGGAGCCGCTGGTCTTGCGCTCGTTGCCGCCGAGCTCCCGCAGGCTGAACGTCCGCTCTGCCGGGTCGTACTTGGGGACGTACGACAGCAGCCACTCGTACACCGAGCCGAGTTCCTCGGCACCGAGGTGCTTGAAGTCGACGCGGCGGATGCGGCGGGCCTTCTCATCGCGCACCCGCGACAGCGACCGTACGGCCGTGAACAGGTGCTCGTTGGCGAGGGAGCAGCCGTGCAGGGCGGTGTCCGCGCCGGTGAGTTCGAAGATGCCGCCGAGGGCGGGGAGACCCAGCTCGGGGCGGCCGCATTCCTGGCCGAGGCCGTCCAGGATGAGGGTTAGCGCCTGCCATTCGTCGGAGTGCCGGCCGCCGTGGCGGCGGGCGGCGAGGCGGCGCAGCCGCTCGGTGGAGAAGTACGTGGCATACCGGTCATGAGCCTCCTGGGAGGCCGCCGGGTCGAGCAGGACCTCGCGATCCTCGGCGACGAACAGGAACAGCAGCCGGTAGACCGTGCGCAGCAGTGCCCGGTGCAGGGTCTCGGGCGTGACCTCGTCGTACTGGCGGTCCTCCAGTGCCTTGCGCAGCTCTTCGTTGTCCGGGTGCTGGATGAAGCCGGTGCCGAGGGTCTCGATCGCCGTCTTGACCGTCTTCCGGAGCTCTTCCAGGACGCGAACGCCGGAGTCGATGGCCTCCTGGCGCCACTTCTCCAGCCAGCAGGACGCCGGGCCGGCGTCCTCGCCCTGGGTTTCGAAGCGGGAGACGTGGGCGACGCGATACAGCAGTAGGAAGGCGTCGAACGCCTCGCCCTCGAAGATGGCCTCCAGGTCGAACTCGACGTACGCGGAGCCGGCGAGCGCGCTGGAGTCGCGCAGTACCCGCAGCAGCCTGCCGTTGGTGACGATGCCCCACAGGGCGGCGTCGCTGCGGTTGAGGTACTCCTGCACCAGCGACTGCGGGGCCGAGTCGGCCGCTCCCGGCACGCCCTTGGTGCGCTTGTCGAGGGCGACGCCCCAGCCGAGCTGGTGGATCGGGACGTGCTGCCACTGGTGGCTGATGGCGAACTGCTTCTCGCCGTCGTCGCTGGTCAGTCCCCCGGCGGGGGTGTGCGGCAGGCGGCCGAAGCCGAGCTCCTGGAACAGCCGGCCCAGCCAGTACTCCCGGGTGACGCCGATCGCCGGGTCGTCCTCGGGGAGCTTGGCAAGCTGGTCCTTGAACGACGCGTACCGGCCGCGCAGGTACGTCCAGGCGCGTTCGGCCGCGTCGACGACGGTCTCGTCCTTGCCGAGGTGGTAGGCGGCGGGCGCGGTGCCGGACAGGCTGTTGCCGGTGGACAGGCGGCGCAGCGTCTCTTCGGGGAGCAGGCCGCCGACGGAGGCGACGCCGACGGGGAGGGTGCTGGTGCGGCTCATCGGGAGACCTCTCCGGTGATCGGCAGGTAGACGTACAGGCCGAGGACGTCGGCGTCGGGTTCGGCTTCGACGCGCAGGCCGCGCCGGATCGCGCCGACTGCCTCGCGGACCCGCGCGTGCGACGCGCGCAGGGCGTCGGCGAGGTCGGCGCCGTACTGCTCCAGGTGGGGGCGGATGGCGTCCAGGCCGTCCAGGACGCGGGTGGCGGTGGACCGGGCGAACTCCGGCGCGGTGTTCTCGTCGGCTCGTGCCTCGAGCAGGGCCAGGGCCTCGTCCTCGGTGAGCCATTCGGCGTTGGCGGGGCTGCCGCGGAAGGCGAGCACGCGGGCGTCCTCGGCGATCTGCTGGCGGCGTCCGCCGTCGCGGGTCGGCAGGTACAGGTGGAAGCGATAGCGGACCAGCAGCAGGGTGGTGCGCTTGGGCACGGACCTCGTACGGATGACGCCGCTGCGGCGGGCCGGACGCTGCCAGCCGTCCAGTTTCGGGTCGAGGGCGGCGTCCAGGACGAACCGCGCGACCGTGCCGACGGCCGCGTCCGTACGGACGAGCGCGGCCTCGCCGCGTTTGACCGGTGGGAGCGGGCGGAAGGCGATGGTGCGCGCGTGCTTGGCGCCGAGCACGGCCTCCAGGCCGCTGAGCAGCGCGGACGGCAG
This sequence comes from Actinoallomurus sp. NPDC052274, assembly GCF_040679475.1. Classification (NCBI taxonomy): domain Bacteria; kingdom Bacillati; phylum Actinomycetota; class Actinomycetes; order Streptosporangiales; family Thermomonosporaceae; genus Actinoallomurus; species Actinoallomurus sp. NPDC052274. Next base: position 68,577 of record NZ_JBFAUT010000004.1, on the reverse strand, counting down.
GCCGGCGGTGTCGGCGGTGAAGCCGCCGTCGGCCGCGGGGGCGATCTGCCCGCGCAGCTTGACCAGGGCCGTCTCGGTGAACTCGGTGACCTCCGCGCCGGAGCCGAGCACGGCGCGGACCTCGGCGACCTCGCGGGCCACGTCCTCGGCGCGGATGGCGTGCTGAGCGAAGCGGGCCCGGGACGCCTTCTCGCGTTCGGCGGCGCTGACCCACTCGGCGTGCAGGTCGTCGCGCCGGGAGGTGACGCCGAAGTCGAGGGTGAGCTGTTCGGCGTCCTCGCGGCGCAGCAGCAGCCCTTCGAGGACGGCGTTGACCACGCTGTCGGACTCGTCGAGGACCGCGACGGACACGCCGGTGGCCTTGCGGATCTCGGCGTGCTTGCGGATCAGGACGTCCAAGACGATGCCGTCGATCTGGTTGTCCGCGCCGTACAGGGTGACGGCGCGGACGACGTCGCGGCGCTGGCCGTACCGGTCGACGCGGCCCTCCCGCTGCTCGTGGCGGGTCGGGTTCCAGGCCAAGTCGTAGTGGATGACGGCGTCGAAGCCCTCTTGGAGGTTGACGCCCTCCGACAGGCAGTCGGTCGCCACCAGCACTCGGCGCTCCGGCGGCTCCCGATCCTCGATGTCGTCAGCGGTGGCGCCGGAGACCAGGCGCTGGACGCGGGACTCGCGTTGCGCCGGGGACAGCGTTCCGGTGACGGCGGCGACGGCGGTGTTCTTGCCGAGCGCGGCGGCCAGGTGCTCGGCGACGTATTCGGCGGTGGGGATGAAGCGGCAGAAGACGATCGGGTTGTAGCCCTTTTTGAGCAGGTCCTTGACGATGGTCGTCAGCTCGGTGAGCTTCCTGTCGGCCTTGCCCTCCAGGGCATCGGCCTGCTTGGCCAGCCGGCGCAGCCGCTGCTGCGGGGCGCCGCCGGAGCCGTCCTCGGTGTCCGCGCCGGGTGCGGCGTCGACGACCTGGGTCGAGTCGTCGTCGGTGAGGTCCAGGACGGCGGCGCGGCCGAGCGTGTCGGCCTCCTCCTTCGAGGTCGCCTCCAGGTTCGCCGCGCGGGTGCGGAGGGTCTGCGCGGCGGCGCGCGGCGACGACGCCAGGGAGCGCAGCAGCGCCAGCGCCGACCACCAGCGGACCCGCTGCCGTACGACGCCGTCGCTCTCGTCGAGCGCCTGTTCCCGGGCGTAGTCCAGGACCGCTTCGAACAGCTTCCGGTAGTCGGTGGACAGCTTGTAGGAGACCTCAAGGCTCTTGCGGTCCTTGGGGAACGGGGTCTCCTCGCCGATGAAGGTGCGGATGTCGGCGCGGCGGCGCTGGACGAAGTGCCGGGCGAGCCGCCGACGGCCGGCCTCGGTGTCCAGCTCGACGGTCTCCAGCTCCGGGTCGAGCAGGCCGAGGAGGGTGCGGAACGACTCGTCCTTGCCGCTGTGCGGGGTCGCGGTCACCAGCACCAGATGGCGGTCCCGGCCGTCGGCCGTCTGCTTCGTGGCGATCTCTTTGACCAGCTTGTAGCGGAGTTGCCTGCCGTCGCGGCCACCGGTCGAGGCGGCGGGAACGCAGGTGTGCGCCTCGTCGACGATCACCAGGTCCGGGCAGTGCCGGACGAACTCGTCACTGTGCTTCGGGTTCTTGATGTAGTCGGTGGAGACGATGACGTTCGGGTATCGGTCGAACAGCGACTCGCCGACGTCGAGGGAGCGTTCCAGCCGCCGTACGGTGGAGGCCAGCACCAGCTCGGTCTCGATGCCGAACTTCGCGCGCAGCTCCCCCTGCCACTGCTCGGCCAGCGCCGGGCTGCACAGCACGGCCAGGCCGGTCGCCTCGCCCTGGGCCAACAGCTCCGCGGCGATCAGCCCGGACTCGATGGTCTTACCGATGCCGACGTCGTCGGCGATCAGCAGCCGTACGGTCTCCTGCCGCAACGCCATCAGCAGCGGCACGAACTGGTACGAGCGGGGGTCCACGGCGAGCTGCGCCAGGGAGCGGAACGGGCCCGCGCCGGAGCGGAAGCCGATGCGCAGTGCCGAACGCAGCAGCCCGGCGGACGACTGGTCACCCAGGTCGTCGGCAGTGGGCGGCGGGAAGCTGGCCGGCTCGACCTTCTCCAGCGCCGGGAGCACGCCGACCAGGTCGTCCTTGGCACCGCCCAGCGGGCGCAGCACCAGCAGGTCGGCGTCCGAACCGGGCTGCACGACCCATTCGCGTCCTCGGGCGCGTACCAGTGCACCGGGGGCGTATCGGACGGCTTCCGGCGCGTGGGTGCTCATGAGTTGACGTGTCCTCTCGGGGGGTCGCCGCGGCTCAGTTCTCGCCGGGCCCGAAGATGCTGCGGTTCTCCTGGACGACGCGAAGCCAGTCGTCGTCATGGCGGAAGCGGATGACGTGCCAGCCCGCGTCGATCAGCCGCTCCTCGGCCTCCGCGTCGCGGGCGGCAACCGGGCCGGTGTGCGCCGGGCCGTCGACGAAGACCGCGACCTTGGCACCGGGGAGCCGGTAGACGTAGTCGGGCTGGGCGACGGCCTCGGTGACCAGCACCTGCTGCTCGGTGGGCAGCCGGTAGCCGCGCCTGCTCAGCCAGGTGATGAGCTCGCCCTCCAGGCGGCTGTCGGCCTTCTCGATCAGCTGCTCGGCCTCCTCCTTGCGCCGGACACGGCCGGCCGCCAGGCGAAGCAGCAGGTCGCGGACCGTACGCCGGTCGATCAGGTGGTGGACGCCCTGATTCCCGAACGACAGCAGGCAGTCGTAGCAGCCGCGCTCGCAGCGGGTGCGGATGAGCGGGCCGCCGAGGTCCGCGCCGGTGTCGGGGTCGAAGTGCGCGATGCGCAGGGCCTCCCGCGCGACCCGCGCCAGCTCCCCCGGCTCGGCCTGGAGGCGCCGCAGCACGCCGGCGCCGCCCTCGGCGCTCTCGATGAACAGCATGCGCATCCGGTCGGGGCCGACGTCGGGCGGCAGCGGCTCGCTGTTCAGCTCCGAGTCCTCGAGCTGGAAGACCGCCTCGATGCCGCGTTCCAGCGCGTACTGCAGCGACGTCGCGACCTCCACCGGGACCGGCTCGGCGAGGGTCAGCACCAGGATGTTACGGCGGTCCTCGACGTACGGGATGACGCGCTGGCGTCGTTGCGTATCCTCGGTCTCGCCCTCGGCCAGGCCGGTCTCCTCGTCGGTGATCTCGGTGCCCGGCGTGGGCTTCTTGGGGTCCCGCGACGGGAGCCAGCGGCCGTTGACCGTGTCCAGCCAGAATCCCGTCTCGGGGTTCCGGCCCCGGCGGTATCCGAGGTTGGCGACGCGGACCGTGGCGCTGTCGCCGTAGCTCAGCTTGGCGACGCGGCCGTCCTCGTCGGCCGCGACGGCGTCCAGGCGTCCCTTCCGCCGGCCGTGGTCCTGGAAGCGGTAGGACGTCTCCAGCTCGAACCCTGCCCTGCGGCGCTCCTCCTCGTCGGACGAAATGCGCTCGCGCCGCTCGGTGAAGACGGTGTGCAACTGCATCAACCCGCTGACCGCCGTGGGTAGCGGCATGTCGCACATCTCGCAGCGGTCCAGGCCGGGTTCGGGCGTGTGGTGGTAACCGCAGTTGCCGCACCGGCGCGCCTCGCCCGTCGCGACCTCGCCGCTGGCCTCGGTCGGCACCTGCACGCGCCGGACCTGGAACGTGCTGCCCTCGTGGTAGATCAGCGCGCCGGGGCCGAACTCCCGGATCGCGATGAAGCGGGAACGCTGCAGGTACTCGCCGTCCCGGTCGGCCTTCAGGCCGCCGCGCCCGGGGATGTACGCGGCGAGTGGCAACCTCGGGAACGAGTAGCCGGGCAGGAAGCCCTCGGAGGCGAGATAGCGGTACGGGTTGAAGTCCGAGAGGATCTCGCCGTCCTGCTCGTTGCGCAGCAGCCGGAGCTGGGTCTCGGCCTCGGCGCGGCGGCGCTTGGCGCGGTTCCTGGCCTCCGTCGTGAGGGTGTAGTCGTCGGCGCGCAGGTGCTGGGTCTCGCGCTCGGTCTTGGCCTTCCGATAGAGGTCACGCCACCGCTCGCAGGCGGCGTCGAACGCGCCGGGCGCCGACCGTACGACCCGTTCCAGCCACTCGTCGTCCCACCAGGAGGTCTCCTCGTCGAGCATCTCCTCCAGGCCGGCGAGCATCCGCTGCGCGCGGCGCAGGGCTCGGTCCTGGGCCTGCGAGTCGCGGAGCTGGTCCCGGACGTGGCCGTGCAGGGCCAGCTTCCGCTCGTCGGACAGGTCGATCAGTTCGGGCATCGCCCGGCCCAGCGGCAGGTCGGTCTCCGCGAGCCAGATGGCGTGAACGTGCGAGCGGATCAGGTCCTCGTTGCTCAGGTCGAGCCGCGGTGGGGCCACCGCACCGGCCACCATCTCGTCCGAGCGCCGGAAGTAGTACCGGTCGTGACTGTTGCCACTGGCGCAGTACGTGGTGACGAGGGCCGCCTGCCCGGACCGGCCGGCCCGGCCGCTGCGCTGCGCGTAGTTCGCGGGCGTCGGTGGGACGTTCCGCATCGTCACGGCGTTGAGGCCGGCGATGTCGACGCCGAGCTCCATCGTCGGCGAGCAGTACAGCAGCGGCAGCTTCGCGTCGCGGAACGCCCGTTCGCGATCCTGCCGGACCGGACCGGGCACCTGTGCGGTGTGCTCGCGGGCGAACAGGCCGGCGAAGCCCCTCGACCGGTTCCGGTAGAGGTTCCGGAAGAACGGGTTCACGCGCGGGCGGTTGTCGGTGCCATTGAACTGCCAGCGCAGCGGATCGGCCACGCCGTACTCTCCGCCGCCCGCCCGCCAGACGATCGCCGCAGCGTTGATGCGGTAACCGGGTGCGCCGCCGTCCCGGGGCTGAACGACCTCAGCGGCCAGCCCGTGCACGGCCAGGACCTTCAGCAGGTCGGAGATGATCCGCTGCGCGTCGTCGGTGTCGACCCGGTCGGTCCAGGCGGGGAAGCGCCCCTGTCGGCGCAGGTAGCGGCCGAACCTGCTGCGGCCCGACAGGTTCAGCTCGCTGCGGCTGCCGCCGGCCCGGCCGGACCGGGCGAACGCCGTGCCGACCGGCGCCATCTTCTCCCGCTCGGCGAGCGCCCACGGGTCCTTCAGCTGCCGCGACAGCCGGCTCATCTCCTCGAACCCCAGGTCGGTGAGGCAGTCGACGTCGATGGCCAGGACCCGCCGCATCTCGTCGAGCAAAATCCGCGTCAGCTCCGCGCGCAGCTCGGCGTCAGCGGTACGCAGCGGACCGTACGTGCCGTCCCACACGTTCTCGATCGCGGCCAGCTCGTCGAGGTCGGCGTAGTCGATGCTGATCAGGCCGGTCTGCTCCAGGTTGGGCATGGTGACCCGCCAGCCGCGCTCCAGGTCGACGTACAGCCGGTACGCGACGACGTCCCGAAGCGCCTTGTCCGTGCGCCTGCGCTGCGTCGTCAGCTCTTCGGGGTTGGCCGCGTAGTCGGCGTGGCCGAGGCCGAGCTGGGCGGCCACCGCCTGGGCGACGTTCTCATGGTGCAGGCCCTCGTCGCCGGCCGCGACGGCGGCCCGGTAGAGGGCGCCGCGCAACTGGGCAACCTGCGCGAAGTCGTTGAAGTGGCCGGCCTGCAGGCTGGCGTCCTGCCGGTTGTCGACGAAGGTCAGCAGCTTGCGGGCGTTCTCGCTCAGCTCCTCCGGCGGCATCTCCTGGAGGCTGCGGACGACGCTGCCGCTCAGCACCGACACGGCCGAGCTGCGGCCCTCCTGGTCGAGCCGGGCCAGCTTGCCGAAGTCGTTGCCGCGCATCTGGTCGTACGCGACGCCGCAGCTCAGGCAGAAGCCGAACGGCGTCGGGATGAACGCCGCCCGTACGCCGCCGGTGCCGCCGAGATCGCGGTCGAGGATCGTCCCGTCGGGCAGGACGTTCAGGACCTGCGGCACGTACTTACGCCGGGAGGAGAGCACCTCGGGGTTGCCGCCGGAGTCGACGGTAAGCCAGGAGTCGGGCAGCCGCTGCTCCGCCAGGACCTGGGCCAGGCTGTCCGGCCACGGGGCGCCCTCGGAGATGTAGAGGTACCCGGCCTCACCGTCCTCGTCACGGCGGTGCCGGATGCGCGGGCGGCCGCCGCTGTCGTCCCGCGCCACCGACAGGTACTCCTGGCCGCACTGGCGGCAGAAGGCCAGCGGAAGCAGCAGCTTCTCCGGCTCGCCCGGGACCCACAGCTGGTAGTCGCGGGTGATGTGCCGCGTGCCCTCCGATTCGAGCGAGACGTAGACCGTCTCCCCCTTGGACAGGAACTGGTGCAGTCGGAAGGCGAACAGCGCGCGATTCTTCTGGGGATGCAGGGCCTCGGCGCCCGCTCGGAGCGTCGTCTTGATCGCATCGCCGCAGTCGCCCTCGTCCCGTCCGGTGAGCGCCGCGAGGTCGGCGGCAGCCCGCCGGATGGTCGTGGGACGACGGCGGATGAGTCGGCCGGTGCCCTTCTCGGTGTCCAGGCCGAAGGTCGACTCGATCCACCGGGCGAGGGGGTCGCGGGTCAGCTCGTCGTACGTCGCCTTGGACGTCGGCTCGGCGACCTTGGCCGCCAGCTCCGCCGGGTCATGCCGGCCGTCCTCCGTGGCCCGCCGCAGCGTCTCGCCGATGACCCGGTCCGGCTCGATCGGGACGCCGAACACCTTGCTCGCGACGTCGGCGACGTCGCGTCGCTGGTCCTCGCTGCTGCCGCCGCTGGCCATGGTCGCGGACGTGCCGACGCACTGCAGGTCGGGAGCCTCACACGCGTCGCGGACCCGGCGCACCAGCATGGCCACGTCGGCGCCCTGCCGGCCACGGTAGGTGTGCAGCTCGTCGAGCACGAGAAAGCGCAGGCCCGCGGCCGCCCGGATCAGGCCCTTCCGCTCGCGCGGACGCGTCAGCATCAGCTCGAGCATCATGTAGTTCGTCAGGAGGATGTCCGGCGGGTCGTCGAGGATGTCCCGGCGCTCGGCCTCCGTCTCCTGGCCGGTGTAGCGGGCGAACCGTACGGGCTCGCGCCCCTGCCCGTAGCCGTGACGCAGGTACTTGGCCAGCTCCTCTCGCTGGCTGTTGGCCAGCGCGTTCATCGGGTAGACGATGATCGCCTTGACGCCGCCGTGGATGCCCTGGCCGCGCTCGCGCAGCACTCGATCGACGATGGGGACGACGTAGGCGAGCGACTTGCCCGATCCGGTGCCGGTCGTCAGGACGTAGCTCTCCCGCGTACGGGCGGCCTCGATCGCGTCGCGCTGGTGCTGGTAAAGCTCCATCGGCTCGCCGTCGAGGGAGTCCTCGGGCTTGTCCCTGCGGAAGATCCGCTCGCATTCGGGGTGGAGCACGTCGGCCTTGACGAGATCCGAGACCGTTCCGCCGCTCGCGAAGCTCGGGTTGAGGGAGAGCCAGGGGTCGGGCCACTGCTCGCCGTCGTCGAGACCCTCGCGCACCTTGGCGGCGATGTTCTCGTCCCTGACGCTGACGGCACCGGAGGTGAACGCTCGGTAGTCGTCGATGAGCTGCCCATGAACCCGAAAGACGTCCACGCACTCCCCTTTGCACCCCGCGCACGCCTGCGGTCCGCCAGGATGCCCCGACACTCTCCTGCCCGCAGCAACTTCGTCACGCAAGTTACCGATAAAGGCGCGAATCGTCGATAGTTAGACCTCGAAATGTTATTCGGAGGCCACAATCCGTCGATTCGAGCACATACCAGGGCAGGAGCAGAGAGAAGCCCTCGCGGCCGAACTACGGAACTTCAATGCCGGATATCGACAACCGTCGAACGCGAGAACAACTCGATCCGTCTCATGTGAATCAGACGCCGAACCCTCGAGATCGGTTGACACAAGCGACCATCGTCGCCCTGACCTGGGGGAACTTCTCTAGAAATGATCAGCCCCGTGGTGACGCCTTGAAGATGCACGTCTCGTGCCATTCGAGGAAGTCCCGATTGGGACGGTCGGCGGCGCGCTCGGGCACGGCGATCGGCTGGCCGGCTCGCGCGTAGAGCTCCTCGCCGTCCTCGAAGTCCGCCTGCAACCGTGGACTGACCTTGAGCCGGTAGTCCTGGTCGACGCTGAGGTAGCCCTTGTCGAACAGGACATGCACGTCCGCACGCAGCAGCAGGCCGTTGTCCAGGCTGTGCAGACCACCCTTACTGACCGGGAGGATGTGCGCGGCCTGGAGGGTCGGGCGGATTCGGCTGCCCGTAATCGCGCACCGCCGACCGTACGCTTCGAGCACGGCCGTCTTGAACGAGCCCTGCCCGAGGCGGCGAGGCTGCAGGCGAGGGTCCCCCAGCACAGGCCCGGGCAGATGCCATGGCTTCGAGTCGTCTATCTCGACGTCGTATCCGAGTAGTCGAGCGGCCAGGCGAGTGAGGTAGGCGGCCTCTGGGTGTTCCTTGAGGTCGTACCCCCTCCCCTGCACGAGGTTGCGCGCGAAGTCCTGGGGCGGGTCGGCCTCCTCCCCCGCCGGGAAGAAGCGCACGTCACGGACCAGGATGCATCCAATGACCGGATCGTCACCGACCGCGATCGGGTTGTCCCTCCGGTTGGCGTTGAGGCGTTGCCGCAGCTCATCCAAGCTCGCCGCGCCATTGGCCTCGCCGAACAGGTCCCACGCCTCCGACAGGGGAAACCGCTCGAAGCCGCTGAAGAATCCACCACCGACGATCCGGTTGTGCGGCGCCTTGGTCTTGAAGAAGAACGGATCACCTCGGCCGAGCGCCCTGAACTCAACCTTGCTGGACGGCCGCCAGAAGTTGACCTCACTCAGCTCCGGGCGTTCGGCAAGGAACCGATACCACGGCCCGTCTGTGACCCCGACCCACGCTTTCTTCACCCATCGGATTATCCGGATCTAACGATCATCTCGCCAATATCGGGCACTGCGCTTCTTATAACAGAATTCGTCCTTCTGATGGTTCTGGGCGGTATCGCGCGAACGTTTCGGCAGCATCTTGCCGCACAGGCATACCGAAACGCCGGGAGGACACTCGTTCCGCTGCACTTGCACATCTCACGGGAGCGACATCGATCGACCTCCGCTCGATCAACCTCCTTCCAGGAGGGGGCGGCGCCAACGGCCCGGGTCTCCGGCCAGTCGGCGCGGATGTCCATGGCGGTGAGGCGACCGAAGTTGACGCCGGCGAAGGGGACGGCGATGTACCGGACCTGATGTGCGCGACGCCGGCGGGGCTGACGGTCACCAGGGCGAGCCGGTAATGAGAAGCCGCGTTCCTGCCGGTGAGGACCTCGTTGGGGTGACGTAGAGGTCCCCACCCGCAGGGAGGCGAGGGGACGGCACCGACGGCCTGATGTTTGGCCGAAGCACAAGCTGCTGCCGTCTTGCCGGGTACGACCCCGGCCACTCGGGCACCGGACACGAGATCCTCGGGCCTCGCCCGTCGCCTCCAGATCGACGGCCTGCCTCAGGTCCTATCAACGAGCACGACATCGCTGATGAGCGCGACGTCGACGCCGCTTGTGGCCTTGGAGGTCACATTCCCCGTCGCAGGCTTCTCGTTTACCATCGCTCACGCTGACCCGTCGACCATCTCCGTAGCGAGGCATGGACAGAACAGAGCGCGAACAGGTTCGTCACCTTGTAGCGGATTTCCGGCGATGGAGTGAACAAGCCACCGACGTACGGTCCTGGCGTCAGGCGATCTCGGACAGCGCCGACAGCGTCGAGCAGGATCTGCTCGCCCGCAGCCTCGTGATCGACCGGACGGGCGAGTCCGCCTGGCGGGTCGTTCCGCTCGGCAAGGACGACACCGGGATCGTCCGGCATCTTCGGGAACGCGCCAACCTGCCGGTGATGACATCCGCCGACCAGTCCCTGCTACGGCTGCTCACCGAAGATGTGCCTCGCGCTCTCGCGGACGTGGCCCGCGGGCTCGGCGTACGCCGTTTCCTCAGCGGCTCGGCGAAGAAGCAGACGGCCGACGAGGCGGCTGAATTCCTGCGCAGCCGGCATCCGACGGTCATCGGGGCAGACGCGCCGCAGCGCCTGGAGCAGCTCGGCGTCTTCTCCGCACCCGTCGACCGGGCGGACTCCGGATTCGAGGCACTGCTCGACCCGGCCCTCCGCTTCTCCCTCCTGCCGGGGCCGAGCGGTCCGAAGCCCGAGCTCCTCGACCGGTCCGCCGTCGACGGCCTGGCCGAGGCCCTGGGCACCATCGACCGCGCCGTCGCGGGCGAGGCCTCGTACCGTTCGGCCGCGCTCGACGCGGGGCAGCAGGTCCGGGCCGCCGACGTTCGGCGGATGCTGGAGGAGATGTCGGTCGAGGCGTTGAAGGCGGCCACCGGTGAGCGCCTCCGGCTGGGCGCGCTCACCCAGGCGGGCATCCGTACGGTGCAGGAGGTGCTGGACCGGGACGGCTCGCTCCAGACGCTCTCAGGCGTCGGGGAGACCTCGGCACGGTACATGCTCGGAGCCGCGCAGACGATCTGGCAGACGACGTACGACGAGATGCCCGTACGGATCGACGTCGACGACCGCCGCCCGGAGACCACCGAGCTGCTGCGCCGCCTCGCCGAATGGGACGCGTACCGGCAGACCCGTGGCGCGGCGGCCGACCTCGAGCGCGCGGCCGAGCTCGCGCCGTTGCGGGCGGCGATCGGCCGTAGGACGAGTCATCTCCTGGTGATTCCGACGGGAACGCTCGCGGTCGCGGACCTGCGCGAGAGCATCGACATCGTCAAGCGGCGCGCCGAACTGCTCGGCGCCTCCGCCTCACCCGGCCGCCGGAAGGATGTCGCCGCGGACCCGTGGGAGGACTTCCTCGCCCGGCCCGCCGACTACTTCGCGATGCTCGCCGAGCTCGGGTTCCTCACCGAGGACGAGGACGCGGTACACGGCGATCTCCCCGAGGAGATCGTCAAGGCCGTACGCGACCAGGCGCTCAGCGGCGAGTACCTGACCGCGTCACTGCGCGGCTACCAGAGCTTCGCGGCGCGCTTCGCGCTCGTGCAGCGCAAGGTGATCATCGGAGATGAGATGGGCCTCGGGAAGTCCGTGGAGGCCCTCGCCGTACTCGCCCACCTGCGCAGCCGGGACGAGACGCACTTCCTCGTCATCTGCCCGGCGGCGGTGGTGACCAACTGGATCCGCGAAGTGACGGGCAAGTCGAAGCTTCGGGCGCATCGGGTGCACGGGCCGGAGCGCAACCGCGCGGCCCGCGCCTGGAGGCGCGATGGTGGCGTCGCCGTCACGACATACGAGACCTTGGCGTGGTGGGAGCGGGCCCTGGCGCAGATCGGCGATCTGGCGTGCGTCGTGGTCGACGAGGCGCACTACATCAAGAACCCGGAGGCCCAGCGGACGGTCAGGACGAAGCGCCTCATTGAGCGCTACGACCGCGCGATCCTCCTCACCGGCACGCCGCTGGAGAACAGGGTCGCCGAGTTCCGTAACCTGGCGTCGTACGTCCGTCCCGACCTCGTCGTCGACGCCACGGGACTGTCGCCGCGGACGTTCCGACGGCAGATCGCGCCCGCGTACCTGCGCCGGAACCAGGAGGACGTACTGACCGAACTCCCCGAGCTCATCGAGGTCGAGGATTGGCTGCCCATGTCCGCGGCCGACGCCGACCGCTATCGCACCGCCGTCCGGCGTTCCAACTTCATGGAGATGCGCCAGGCGGCCATGCTCCAGGGTTCCCGCTCCCAGAAGGTGCGGCGACTCATCGAGATCGTCCGCGAAGCGGAGGCGAACGAGCGGCGGGTCATCGTGTTCTCCTACTTCAGGGAGGTGCTGGACCTGGTCGCCCGGTCGCTGCGGGGACCGGTGTTCGGGCCCCTGACGGGGTCGGTGTCAGCGGACCAGCGGCAGCAGATCGTGGACGAGTTCTCGGCGGCCGAGCACGGGGCCGTCCTGGTCGCCCAGATCGTGGCCGGCGGCGTCGGGCTCAACATCCAGTCCGCGTCCGTCGTCGTCATCTGTGAGCCGCAGCTCAAGCCCACGAGCGAGGCCCAGGCCATCGCCCGCGCGCACCGGATGGGGCAGGTGCAGTCGGTGCAGGTCCACCGGCTGCTGTCCGAGGACAGCGTCGACCAGCGGATCGTCGAGCTGCTAGCGCGAAAGAAGCGGCTGTTCGACAACTTCGCCCGGGTCAGCGACCTGGCCGACTCCACTCCCGAGGCGGTCGACCTGTCCGAGGCCGAACTCGTCCGCCAGGTCATCGCCGCCGAACGCCAGCGCCTCGCCGAACGCACCGCCGCCGGAAGCTGAACCGCACGCCCTCCCGCAGCGGCGAGGTCGCCGGGACGGCCACGCTGCCGGTCTTACGCGGAAGGTCGTTGTCCGAGCCGTGTCGCGGTGTGATGCTCTAAGCCGAACGGGAATCAGGCGGAGACGCGATGAAGCGACCTTGGGAGGCCGACCCGGCAGCCGGGTTCAGACGGCGCCTCGGCAAGTCGACCCTCGAACTGGGGAACACGAACGCCACCCCGGCGTGCCCTGACATCTGGGAACTCGACAACGGCGATATCGCGGTGATCGGCCGCGACCTGACCGAACAGTACAAGGCACGCCTGCCCGAGGACGTCAGCATCGTTGCCGACGAACGGCTGGTCATCATCCCACGGAACATGCTCATCGCCGCCAAGCCGCACATCCCTGATGCTTGAGCGGGTCGCGGGGCTCCCCGGTGTCGGGCTCAAACTGGACGACTATTTCACCGACTTCGACTCGCGCCTTTGGCAGGTCGACTCCACCTGGAAGCTCGAGAGGCGCCAGAGCTTCCGGGAACCCGACGTGCCGAGTTGGGTGGCATGGGCCGAAGGTGACCGAGAGCGTTCTCTGGCCCTCGCCGAGGAGATGCGCGCCGGCATATCCGAGCTTCAGCGGCGCCTCGACGCACACGGCATCGTCCAGCGCCGAGTGCGAATCGTCGATCTGCCCGCGACCGACTACCTGTGCTGGGAGCTGACCGTCCTGCGAATCCGAGCCGAACTCGGCGAGCGCATCAGGGTGCTCCCGTCCTCCGCTCTGGCAACCCTGGAGGCTTCCGGCCCGTTGCCCGAGGTGATCCTGCTCGGTGAGCGCGTCGCCTATCAGGTGCGCTACGCCGATGACGGCGTCGTCACCGGCGCCAAGCTGATGACCGAACCTCGGGTCACGGCCGCATGCTTGTCCGAGATGGCAGGTCTGTGGGACCAGGGCGAGGACCTCGGTGTGTTCCTGGCGCGGACGAACGTACTTCCCAGCGGGCGTTCCTAGGATCGGGTGAAGAGCCCATGGCAGGGCGGTTACGACGGACGACGTCGACGGGGCTGCTCTTGCGGCGCCTCGTCGCCATCGCGCTCGCGGCCGTCTCCATCATCCTGGTCGCCATCTCGCCACTGGCGCTCGACTTGTTCGGTGGAGATACGGGGTCGTGGGCTCGGCGAGGGAACATCGGACAGACCTACGGTGCCGCCGCCGCTCTGCTCTCCGTCCTCGCGCTGGTCGGAGTGGGCGCGTCACTTGTCTTGCAGGCGCGCGAGTCGAAGGCCGACCGCGAGCAGGCGTCGCGGTCGGTCCATACGGACCTGCTCAAGATGGCGATGGACGACCCGGCGTATCTGGAGTGCTGAGGTCCGTACTACTCGACCGACGATCCGGTCGAAACCCGTCAGGCGCTGTACGTGAACATGATCGTCTCGTACTGGGAGAGCAGGTACGAACTGGGGCAGCTCACCGAGACTCATCTGCGCGCGGCGGCGGCCCACATGTTCCAGTCGGCACCGGGTCACCGTTTCTGGGCCGACGCACGATCCGTACGCGTCGACACGGCCGAAAGCCGTAGGGCGCGGCGATTCCATCGGATTCTGGACGATGAGTATCTCAAGGCGGTCACGCCTGGGCCTTTTGTCGGCGGTGAGCAACCAAGTGCCTAGCGGAAGATGGCGAGGATCCTACTGATCGGCTGCAGGAGGAAGCAGTGGGTCATTGGCCTGTACGGCGATATAGGTCTCCGCTGTCGCCCCTTCCAGGACGGACGGGTCATCGACGACGACCTGCGGACGACGACCGGCAGTCAGATTCGACCAGGATGACTCACCCGCGTCTCGGTATGCGCGGCGAACATCCGACCGAAGCCGCCCGCGCCGTTCGTCCATCAGCTCTCGATGCTGCGCACGCCGCTGATAGCGGAACTCGACCAATTGGTCGTCGTCTTCCGCAGCCGACGTGTCCGGGACTTGTGGGATGCCCGATGGATATCCGGCCTCTTCGGGTACCTGATAGCGCGTCGGCGGTTCAGGGGGAAGGTCAACGTCGCTGGCGACCTCCATGTGCTCCTCATAGAGGCGCGCGCAGGCAGCGAACAGCTGGCGGGACATGCCTAGTCGCACATCGGTTCCCGGGACTCGCCCTACCAGGAAGGCGCTCGCATCCGTATTGCGCCGAAGATCCGACTCGTCTGTCAACCGCCGCGCCCTGAGCTCGTTGCGGACTCCGATCGTTTCGGGGTCGGCCTCCAACGGAGTCAGGAAGCCCGTGCGCATGCGCGGTCTGTTCCGGCGGGCGGCGCTGAGCGGCACCAGGCGCAGATCGGCCTGCGGACCGTAACGAAGGTTCAAGTAGACGAGGAGCTGCGCCTCGGCCACGGCCAGCAGCGCATCGTCATCCTCGTCAAGGTGGTCTTCCGCGTCGGATTCGCCATCGGAGGGCGACGAGAGAGTCGGACCGTCGTAGTACGACCCACCATCGATTGCCAGGTCGTCGATCGTCATGAACACCTGGTCGTGCAGGGACGTACCGCAGAGCAACAGCCGGTGCGGCTCATCACCCATGAGTTTGCTGCCCTCACGCAGCTGCTCCGCCCCTTCCCGAAGCTCGGGTAGGCCTATCTTTCGCGCGGCCTTGGCTTCGATCAGCCACCAACACTGCGCGTCCAAAGGATGCCTTCCCCAGAGGTCCGGCCGACGCTCGTACGGACTGTCGAACCCGGAGATGTCGTTCGGGCCTCGTGTCTCAGCGTGCGTGGTGGCACCCAGCCCCATCAGTCCGCAGCACGCCCACTGCGCCATGGTCATCCCGAGTCGATACGCGAAGGCGGCCCGAGCGCTCCTCTCGGTGCCATGCTCATGAGCGATGCTGGCTACCAATCGACGGCCGGCGTTATGCGGGTAGGGCTTGAACTTGGCATCCTCCAGAGACAGGTACGCCTGCAGAGGCGAGATACGGGCCAGCAACTCCTGACCTGCCAGCTGCGGCACCATCTTCAACCAAGGGGTGACGTCTCGCCCCACCTCGGCGGCGTGTTTGATGATTTCTCGCCAAATCGTCGTCACCAGGTACCAGCCATTCGGCGGTACACCACCCGGACCTGGCCATGGTTCGCGCGCCCAATGCCAGTGGGGCGTCGGTCGCCTCGCGGGCGCGGAGCGTACGAGGACCGGGACATCGATCCTGTCCTGGGCATCCAGAACGGCGTCGATGGCGTTGTGCGGCGGCTGCATACTGCCAACCTTTCCGAAGACACGACACTGGGACAGGCGATTCGCACTATGTAAGGTCTGGCGGATCGGTCCGGCGACGGCGCGCTGGGCGGGGGGCGAGAATGAGCGAGCGGACGCCGCCCAGCGCTTTCCCGGACGAGAGTCGTCAGCGTCGCTTGGGTGGGGGCTTAGGGAGGCCGATCAGGACGTCGAGGTCAAGGTGTTCCTTGCAGAGGTACTTGATCTCTTCGCACTCCATGATCTGAATGCGACCGTGGCGGGCGGCGAACGCGTGGCCGTCCTTGGTGACCCACGAGGTAGTGATCATGATGCCTTTGGTGGCGTGTTTGTCCTCCATGACGCCGGCCAGCGCTCGTACGGCCTCGACGTTGACGGGGCCGCTGTAACGCTTGGCCTGTATGACGCACAGTCCGCCGAAGACCGGATCCTCATTGATGGCGACGGCGTCGACGCCGTCGTCCTTGGACGCCTGGGTCACCCACGACTTCATGCCCATCGTCTCGAACAGCTGACGGGTGAAGTGCTCGAACTCGTTCGGCTTCATGTCAAGCAGGTCGGGGCGGGAGTCGAGGCCGGCGACGGCGTCCATGCCCTCGACGAACTTGTACTGCGACAACAGCGCCTCGAAGTCGACGACCGGTCGCACGGCCTCCAGGTCGTACGGGTGCTGGGAGATCAGCGCGTTGAGCTTCTTGAGGCAGGCGACAGGGTCCACATCGGCAAGCACGAAACTGGAGAACAGCCCCTTCTCCGCACTGACACTGAGCAGACATGGCCGGACGGGTTGACCGGTCGCGGGGTCGGTGGTGGACACGTGCCCGTTGAACGACGCGACCTCGATGATGCCGACCGGGTCGCCGGCGAAGACCTCATGCAGCGTGCGCAGCGCGACCTGAGCGATGAGACGGGCGTACCGATCCTTGATCTCCTTAACCGATCGCGCGGCCTTGTCGATCTGGTCGCGGGTCTGTACGTACTTGTAGTCACGTTCGGCCGGGATGACGGACTGCGGCGGTAGCTCGTACTCCACGACCAGTTCCCGGGGCTCGGGCCGGTAGATGGCACGGGTGCGATGCGGAAAGCCCTCCGGGTACGGCGATGAGTCGAGGACGAGGGTGAAGAACCGCGCGACGGCATCAGAGTCACCGGCGCGAACCTGGCGCTCGAACTCATCGATCTCGGCGTTGTGGCGACGGATGCCCTCAGACTCCGTCGCCAGCCACTGGTCGTAGGCGCGGCGTCGTTCGTCCAGGAGCCGCAGGCGATCGGCCTCGACGGCGGCGTGCCGGGCGCGCTCACGCTCGTACGCCTGGCGAGCCGCGGCCTCCTCGCGCTCGTACCGTGCACGGCCGCCGAACAGGTTCCCGACTGCGCTCGGCGGCCGGGGCGGGACCCACTGCGGTTGAGGCACCGGCCGGTCGAGTCCCTCCGGTTCGAACGGCGGCGGCTGGAATGTGCGCCGCAACGACGCGAACGAGGCGTCCGGGCGTCGCCGGACTCCGGCGACGAGCACCGAGTCCAGTTCCTCGATCCTCTCCTGGAGATCCGCGGCCAGGTCGGCGGCCTCCGCCTTGCGTTCTTCGATGTAGAGCCGCTTGTGTTCACGTTCGTCCTGCGCGGCCTGCCGTGCTGCTGCACGCCGGGCCTGCTCACGTTCCCGCTCCGCCTTCTTCGCCGCTTGCGCGGCGGCACGGTAGGCCTGCTGCTCCAGGCGTTGCCTACGTGCCCGCTCTCGTTGCAGATCCGCCCATACTCCCCGCCGCTTCGCCATGCGCCTCTCTCTGCCCCCGTTGGCTCCGAGTCCGATTTACCAAGAGTTACGAGAAGTGACCGTAATCGCGGGAAGCCGGACGTAGGGTGCCGATCGCTGACCGCTTTCGGTCAACCACCGGTCCTTTCCGGTCGAGGCGGTGGTCGTAGTGACTCTCAACGCAGGGGAACGTACCTGAGCGCCCGCCGGAAGCCATGCTCCAGCCTCGAGCGGGGGAATGTTGTACGTCGGTTTCGTCGCGAACAGCAGCGGCAGCATGCACTTTTGTGAACTGCGGTTACATATCTGGACGATTGTCGTCAGCCGACCTGACCGCGCGAGGCGGTGGATCGTCCACTCTGTCCGGATCTCGTTGTCGCGTAGACCCTGCTCAACGTGTTGTGGGATGGATCTCGAGTGAGACGAGGAGCCGCCATACGTCGGTGGACGGATCGCGATCGAGGAAGGGGCAGTCCGGAGCGTGTCCGGAGCGGGCCGCCCACTGCTGCGGAGATCGAGTTCCGACATCTCGGTCGACCGGAGCGGTGACCGCCCTGCTGGGAGCACAGGAACCGTGAGGGCAGGACTTCACCAGACCGCGGGCCCGCGCAACGGCGTTGTCCTGGTTCCTTTCCAGGGCGTCGCGTCGAGCCGCCTCGATGCTCTTGTCGCTTCTCTTGCCGTAATCCTTGAACGCGGCATCGGCCTGCCGCAGTTTTTCGATGACGACCTTGCTGCTCCCGCTCTGCGTCCCTCCGAAGGCCTGGAAGTGCAGTAGTAACCACAGGTCGAAGGACGGATGTGAGAAGGCAAGGTCGACGTTGCAGGCAGCGGCATCCTTGACGGCTTCGAGGATGTCGTGATGTTCATCGCGGTCGAACAGCGCCCAGGCTTCATCCTCCGCAGCGATCTCGCGTACCGCTTCGACGGTCTCGCGGGGAAGCATTCCGTTCTTACGGTAGACCGGTTGGATACGGAAAGGCGTGTTGCCAGCATCGCCGTACCGCTCGTTGAGGTACTCCAGGTAGTCGGGCTCGGTCGACTCACCCTCGCAGGCCACGTACACAACGCGTACACGGCGGGACCGCCCGCCGGCTCGGCGCACCAGCGGGCGTTCATCCTCCAGATGACCGCGCCTTCTGCGCTTGCCTCGCCCGTCCCGCGGCTCGCTCCGCCGAGTCACGCCGTCACCTCGTCTCCATGCCGAGACAGCGCCCGAACGATCTCTCCGGCGGTGACCCGCGGCACTCCGCCGTACCGGCCCCGCAGGTAGGCCCGCTCGATGTTCTCCTCCTTGCGCGGCTTCGCCTCGGTCAGCGGGTACAGCTCCGTTTCACCGGATCGGTTCTTCACAATGAGCCATATCTGGTCTCGTCCGATCGGGCGGTCGAGGACCGCGTTCCCCAGCAACGTCGCGTCGTGCGTCGTGAAGATCAGCTGTGCTCCGTGCGGGTTCGCGTCCGGATCCTGGAAGATGCGTACGACCTCGGCCGCCAGCATCGGGTGCAGGCTTGAATCGAGTTCGTCCACGACAAGAACCGACCCTTCGTCGAGCGCGATGAGCATCGGGCCCAGGAATCCGAACCAGGCGTGGGTTCCGAGGGACTCCTCCATGAAGTCCATCGGAGCATCGCCACCGTCAGGGGTGCGGTGGCGCAGCTCGACCTTCCCGGTCTCCGGGACCACGTGGAAGCCGGTCAGCCCCAGGTCGGCCATCTGCAGCATCCGCACGATGCGCCGGGCGTAGTCGGCCCGCTGGTCGAAGTCGGTCATCAACCGCATGGTGAAGTTCGTCCGCACTCTGACGTCCGCGTCGGGTGCGATGAACAGCAGGTTGTTCACGAACCAGCGGTACAGCATCGACAGCTGCGGATCGTTGAGTGCGGCACCCGTGGACAGGAACAGGGCGTTCGGCCGCGTGAGCGATACAAGATCGTCACGGCGCCCTTTGAAACCCGTGCCGCGGAAGATGAACTCCCCACCCTCGGATTCCGGTCTGTCCGCCTCACGGTCGAACCACACGTTGCGACGGCCGTGCGGGTACGCGTGGAGCCACTCGGCCTCCACTCGCTCGTCTGACAGCTCGAAGCCGTAGGTATAACGCACCGGCTCGGGTCCCAGGACGAGATCGACCTCGAACAGGCTCGTCTCCTCACGAGACGTGGGGTCGAGCTTGAAGGGCTCACGCGGCACCACGTCGGGCACCTTCGCCCAATCCGCGAACGAGTCCAGCACCGCTCGCCGCATGAACCACAAGCTCTTTATCAGATTGGACTTGCCGGAGGCGTTGGCCCCGTACAGGGCGAGCACCGGAAGCGCCGGCACGTCCCTGCCCTTGTAGTGAAGGCCGGTGTCTCGGGCGGTGCCCTCGTTGAACTCGGTAGCGATCAATGACAGCTCATGCTCGCCACGGATCGATCGATGGTTGGCCACGCGGAAACGGAGCAACATCGCCGACCTCCTGATAGCAGGCTAGTCCTCCTGGCATGTTAGTCGCGGTCTCATGCACGAATCACGCATGAAAACGCCTGAGACCGACTCTAGACGGCCGCCTACACGCCCTTGAGCTCCTCGGCGAGGTCGGAGCGGCCGTACGTGGTCATGACGTGGGCGGTGTTCTCGATGAGGCGTTGGCGGTCGATGGCCTCCAGGCCGGAGACGAAGCGTTCCAGCACCTCGGCGACCTGCAGCAGGTTGTTCACGCGACCGTCGTTTGCCGTGGTGAGGGCGGCGAGGCGGTCGAAGGCAGGGCCCATGTCCGCGAGCTTCTCAAAAGGCGTTCGGGGTGGTCGGCCAGCCACCAGGCACACGCCATGACCGGGTCGGCGAGGACGTGGTCCTTGAGGAGTCGCATGTCGTCCAACTTCGCGCGGTTCTGCTCGCTCTCCCGCGCCGTCCTCATCGTGTCCTCGTCGACCGCGATTCTGACGGTCGCGTGGGTGATCACCGCGGGGCTGTGGGGCACCTGGTGCGGATAGCCGAGTCGGGCGTTCAGCCGGTGCTCCGCCGCGAGCGGGTCGAGGACGGACATCTGGGCGGTGATGGTGGACGCGAGGGTGCGCGCGTGATCTCGGGCAGCGTCCTCCGGGTTGCGGTGGTGCGCGCCGGTGACGCGGTTCTCCCAGGTCATGTCGATGACCGCGCTGAACGTCAGGCCGTCGATATCGCTGGGCAGCCGTGCCGCGAATTGGGTCTGATGCTTGGCGGCGCGCTCGAGGAGGCCGCGGAAGAACTGCCGGAAACTCGATCCGGTGTCGTACGAGGTGGTCATGCCGTGCCTTCTCCTTCCTGGGCGGACAGCAGCGGGTCGGCTGATGAGGCGGTCTCGATGAGCGTTCGGCGGAGGGCCGTACGGTCCGGCGTGGGGTCGTCCGTCTGGGCGTACCAGGCGTCCACCGCGCGGACGAGTCTCGGCAGATAGCGGGCGTCATCTCGGGCCGCATGGCCGAGGACGCGGACGACCGTGCGGGGGCGGTCCGCGTCACCGGTCTGCAGAGAGGTGAGGGCGTCGTCGAGCCAGGCCGCGATGAGCGTACGGGCGCGGTCCGTCGTGGCGGGTTCGACGAGTGCGGCGCGCCAACCCTTGCTGAGCGCCTCCGCGAGGCGGCTTCTGCTGCGCCGCGCCGCCTCGCCGATCACGGCCAGGTGGTCCTGGTCGTCGCGGGTCTGCACGACATCGAGGAACGCCTCGCAGCCGACGGGCCGGCCCTTCGTGCCCTGTAGCCAGATTCCGAGGCCGTCGAGGACTCTCGTCCGCATGCGGTCGTCGCCGGCCAGGTCGGTGACGGCCTGCCGTACGGCGCTCCGTACAGTCTCGTGCTCGACGGCGGCGAGATGACGCAGCCGGGTGAGCGCGTTCTCAGGGTAGACGGTGCCGTACTTGGCGCAGGCCTCCGCGACGGCGGTCAGCGTTGCCGCCGCGCCTCTGCGGTGGTAGGCGCTGTCGTACATCCACTGACGCGCCCCGCGGCCCAGCGCGGTGTCGACCGCCGCTGCCATGCCGAGCACCTCGACCGCGAGCGGTCGCAGCCCAGATGTGGCCGACCAGGCCTCCGCCGCCCGCCGCAGGAGGTCCAGGTCGTCCCGGCGGGCCGCCAGTTCCGACACTGTACGGGCCAGCCGGGCGAGGACGGACGGGGCATTGGGATCACCGCTCAGCCGCTGGGGCAGTTCGACCGTCCACTCCCGTACCTGCTGCCATGCCTCGGGATAGGTCCGCGCGACGTAGTCCAGGACCGACTCGGCGAAGGCGGGCTTGACGAACCGTACGATGCCGTCATCGCAGCTGGTCTCGGCTCCGTCGCGCAGGCAGCGGGTGCCCGCGCCGGCGAGGCCGTGGCCTTCCTCGGTGGGGAGCCCGAGCTTCTCCGCCAGCGTGGTCGCGGCCTGGTACGCCGCCTGTTCAGGGGCGGTCTCCACCATGGCGACGGCGATGAGGCGTACGCGTTCCCGCAGGTCCAGCACTGATGGGGCGAACCTGGTCTGGAGGTGCCCTCCCAGTTCCGGTACGCGTCGATGAGGGCGGCGACGGCCGCTTCCGTGCGGCCGTGGACCGCCATGGTGGGCGGGATCAGCTTCACGAGCCGTACGACGTCCGCCGGGCGGGCGCCCTTGACGGTGGGTTCGAGGTCCTGGCGGTCGCGCCACCAAGCGGCCTCGGCTGGGCGGAGGTGCGCGGCCAGGTTCCGGCGGAAGACGCCTTCGGGCGAGGAGGTCGCCGCCGGCATCACGGCCATGACGGGCGGCGTACGGGTCCGGGTGGCGCCGCTCGACCTGGCCGACCGGGCGTCGATCGCGGCGTTCACGGCCGCGTGGGACGAGCCGCTGCACATCCTCGTCGACAACGCGAGGGTGATGGCCTCGCCGGAGACGCGGACCGCGGAGGGGTGGGAGCTGCAGTTCGCCACGAACCACCTCGGGCACTTCGCGCTCACCACCGGCCTGCACGGCGCGCTCGCGGAGGCGGGCGACGCCCGGGTCGTCGTCGTCAGCTCGGTCGGGCACATCAACGGCGAGGTGCTGTTCGAGGATGTCAACTTCGAGCACCACCCGTACGACCCTTGGGCCGCCTACAGCCAGTCGAAGACGGCGAACATCCTGTTCGCCGTCGAGGCCGCCCGCCGGTGGGGCGCCGACGGCATCGCCGTGAACGCCCTCAATCCCGGACGCATCGACACGACGAATCTCGGCCGGCACATCGGGGAGCCCACGAACGCCCCGGCCTCGTACGAACCCGGCCGGAGCAGCGGTGTGTCGTTCAAGGACATCGAGCAGGGTGCCGCGACCTCGGTGCTGCTCGCCGCCTCTCCCCTGGTCGAAGGCGTCACCGGGAAGTACTTCGAGGACTGTCAGGAGGCCGAACCCCATCGGCCGGGCGTACGGCGCGGCATCGCGGACCACGCGCTGGACCCGTCCAAGGCGGCCCGGCTGTGGCGGCTCTCGCTCGACCTGCTCGCCGCCGCCGAGCAGCGATCCTGACCGTCCATGGCGCTACCGCTCGTACGGGTCGTCGGCGGGCAGCCAGGCGTCCGGCTCGTTAAGCCCGAGGTCAGCGACGCCCTCGATCAGGGCGTCGGCGGTTGCGAACACGGCGGGCCGTACCTCGCCGCCGCGCCGCCGAAGCGGTCCGAGCCGGGGAACTGGCCGTCGCCAGCCACCTGTTCCGGCTCTGGCACCCGGTCGGCGAACGGCGCAGCATCGGCATCGGGGCGCGCCACCGACGAGACCGAACTGCACGAGAAGGTCCTCGGCACCCTGCCCCTGCATGACTGGATGACCTTCGCGGTCACCGCGCTGAACCCCCACGCTAATGATCCGGGCCGGGACGACGCTGCCGGCTGACCACGAGACGCCCCGTCCCCTGTGGCTCGCCGTTGTCGCCCCTAAACGGTGAGAGCCGCGCTTCGGCTCCCCGCCGCCTTCTCGCGGCGGGGAGCCGATCGCTTCCCAAGCGAAGAACTGCCGGAGTCGGTTCGTTAGGCTTAGAGAGCATGACCGAGTGGTGTGAAAAGTGCGGGCTTATCGTCGGTCTCGGCTGTGCGTGCAATCTTGCTCCCGTCGGGCGGCATCGCCCGAACGAGAGCCGCTGGAGCCGGTTCAGTCCCGACACCCTGCTGATCTCTAGCCGCAATATGGCTCATGTTCCCGGTGCCTGCGAGCACATGACCGAGGAACAGGTCCTCAACCCGGAGAACGGCTGGGGTTGGATTCCCAATCCTGATCCAGCTCTCTGGGACCGCATCAGCGCGGGACATCCCGTGCAGGCCACTGAAGGCGACACCTCCCGCGCTGCCAGGTCCCGCTGCAAAGACTGCGCGGCCACCCTCGCCTCCTGAACCATTAGGGTCATGGTGGCCAAGACGCCGGGCTGAACACAGCAGATTGGGCTATACGCTCCAGGATTACGCAGGAGGCGTATCGTGCAACTCGCCCTTTCTCATGGGGTACTTGTCACGCCTTGAGCGGTGGCGGCGCGTACGGTTCGGTGAGCGTGTGCCGGGCGGTGTCGAGGATGAGCGAGCGGGCGAGTTCCGCCGGGGCGTGGGCGCCATGCGGGAGGAAGACCACGTGGTCGCGGAAGCAGTAGCGGGCGGTCGACCAGACCTTCCACGCCATCTCGCGGAGCGGGGCTCCGCGGCGGAAGGCGCTCATGCGTACGTAGCCGATGACCATGCAGATCAGGCCCGAGAGCCATAGCGGAAGCGTCATGAACAGTGGTGCGATGACGGCGGCCCACATCGGTGCGGGATGCGACGAGCTGTGGTGTGCGCTCAGGGAGACCAGCACGAACAGCGCCGCCAGCGGCACGCCGCTCAGCGTGAGGATCCAGCCGATGGTGACCATGCCTCGCGGCGGCCGTACCACCGGGAGACTCAGCATCCCCGCCAGGTTCGAGCTCGCCGTGCCGTACGCGCGGTAGCCCCGGACGTACGCGCTGCTGTACGACGTCTGGGACGAGACGATGCCGGGCACCGGCTGGGTCTGCTCGGTCATGCGGCAGACCGGGCAGGCGTTCGGAGCCGGGCCGAAGTCCATCCGCGAACCCCCTGAGTGATCTGCCGAAACGGCCATGCCGACAGGAACATATCGGACGTTGATCAGCCCCGTACTCAGACGATCGGGTAGGCGGACTGGAAGGCGAGGCGGCGGTCGGCGTCCGCGACGATCCCGGTCAGAAGGTCGTCCAGGTCCATGAACGCCTGCCAGGTCTCCTGCCCGCTCGCCTCCGTCAGGTGGTCGACCACCCGCTGCTCCAGGTCGGGGACGCGCTTGGCCTTCCAGACCTTGTCGGCGAGGCTGACCAGCAGGTCCTCGAGCGTGGTGCCGGGTTCGGTCCAGGCGGCGTGCGTACGGGCGAAGCGGGCCAGGCGCTCTTCGACTCCGTGGTCCAGGAGCAGGCGGTGACCGGCCTTCTCGTGGGCCGATCCGGGGCCGGAGAGCTCATCCACATGGACGGTCTTGCCGATGTCGTGGGTGGCCGCGCCGAACAGGACCGCCTCGCGGTCGGCCGCCACGTTGCCGTGGTCGCGGCCGAGCCGGTCGAGGATCTGGTGGGCGACATCGTGGACGGCGCGCAGGTGGGCGGCGAGCCTCGGTGGCGCGTCCAATGCGCGGAGCAGGGCCTCGGCGCGTGGAGGAAGCGGACGCAGGTCCGGGCCGGGCTCGGTGAGGGCACGCTGCAGGGCGGTGGTGGCCACCTGATCACCGTAACCAGCGACCTCCCCCCCAAGATCAAACAGCACTCCGGAACATGTCAAGATCGTCTTATGTGGACGAACCGGTGTGCACGCCCCGATCCGGCTTCCCCGTCCCTGCGCCGTGGTCCCATGACCGCGGTCGAGTTCGTGGGCGCGTGACCATGGCCGTTGAGGACAACGAGGTGATGGGTCGGCTGCTCCGCCCGTACGTGCTGGCCGCGGGCGAGGGAGAGAGGGCGGCGGCGCCCGAGGGCTCGGTCATGAGGCTCAAGGCTTCCGCGGAGTCGACCGGTGGCGGGCTGGGGCTGCTGGAGGGCGTCGACGCGCCCGGCTTTGCCACGCCCCTGCACCGGCACGACGTCGCCGAACTCTGGTACATCCTCGACGGGCACTATGACTTCTACGTCGCCGGCGAGTGGGTGTCGGCCGGCACTGGAGCGGTGGTCTTCGTGCCGGGCGGGCTGGTCCACGGCCTGCGTGCGGGGTCGGCGGGCGGGCGCAAGCTGACGATGATCGTCCCTGGCGGGCCGGAGGGCTTCTTCCGTGACGTGCATCGCGCGATCGAGGAGGACGCGGCGATGCCGGAGCGGATCCGGGAGTTGGGGGCCGAGTACGGCATCGAGCTGATCGGCCCCCTTCCGGAGCGCTGACCCGCCTCCTCGGGGGTGAGCGGTAGACCGGTCGGCCATGTACGGTCCGACGCGGATGGCGTTATCCGGCGGCGCTCATCAGGTCCACGCCGCTCTGCTGGCGGGCCGCGTCGGTGGAGTCGAGCGGGCCGGCCCAGTGGTAGCCGTACTGGTCGAGCGGGTTGCGGTCGTGGGCGTAGGCGGAGTCGGCCTGGCGGTTCAGGTAGGCGGTGTACGGGTGGTCGCCGAGCGCCTTGTTGAGGGCGGCCAGGCCGCGGGCGTACACGCCCTTGAACGACGGGCCGTCCGCGCCGCCGTTGGACTGGGGTTCGCCCGGGTCGGCGAGGATGCCGTTCGGGTTGAGGGTCGGGTCGGTCGTCGAGGCGCCCGCGAGCGTACGGGCATCGGTGAGCACGCCGGCGTCGCCGGTGGCGCGGTACAGCTCGGTCAGGCCGTTCAGGATGACGCCCTGGTTGTAGGTGTAGACCGGCTGGCCGTTGTTCTTGCACGTCGACGTGGTCAGGCCGTCGTTGATCAGGTGAGCTGAGTTGATCAGCCCGGAGGCCTTGAACCAGGACCATTCGTTCTTCGCCTGGGTCAGGTACTTGGTGTCGCCGGGGATGCGGTTGTGCAGGGCGGCGGTGAGCTGCAGGTACAGCTCGTTGGTGATGGCGTTCTTGTAGTCGCGCTGGGTTCGCCACCAGACGCCGCCCCCGCACGTACCGTCGGAGTACGACGTCATCCAGTCCGCATCGGTCTTGGCGGTGGTCAGGTAGCGGCTGTCGCCGGTCAGATCGTAGGCGTCCACCCAGGCCAGGCCCCACCAGCCGGTGTCATCCATGTAGTCGTTGCGAAACCGGCCGCCCTGGGCGGACAGGTTGTCGTCGTACGTGGTCGCGATGGCGTATTTGTAGCTGCCCATTCCGCTGACCCGGACGTTGTCGATGACGGCGGTCAGCGCGTTCGCGGAGTTCCACCAGTTGGTGGTGATCCACAGGCCGGTGCCGGCGTTGTAGTACATCATCAGCGCGGTGGCCGCGGCGGTGGACCGGCTGCCGGCGTTCCAGGTCGTACGGGCCCACGGGGTGCAGGCGATCTCGACGCGGTCGCCGGCCTTGCCGCAGGCGCGTACGGCGCCGACACCGCGGTTGTTCCAGTCGTCGACGTTGTACATGAGGGTGCGCCGGCCGCGTTGGCCGCTCGGGACGGTGGTGTCGCCGAGCTTGCTGCCCTGGCTCCAGCTCTGGCCGCCGTCGAAGGAACGGTCCAGCCACACCTCGTCGGCCGGGTTGCCGTTGTCGATGCTCGCCCAGGCCATGTCGTCGGCGTCGTCGAAGTGCAACGCGATCTGCCGCGAGTAGATGGTGGCCTGGACGGGCGTACGGTCGCCGGCGGTCAGCGCCGGGTCGCGGCCGTCGCAGTACTTGTCGCAGATGGACGTGGCGGCCGCGCTGTTCCCGGCGAGTGCGGGGATCACGGCGGTGGCGAGGAGGGAGGTGGTCGTCAGCAGGCGGATGAACCGGCGAACGGACGGGCGGGCGGGGCTCCGTCGGCCTGGAGCGGGGAGGGAGGACGACATGACCGACTATTGATCCGGACCATTAGTCACGTCAATGGTCAAAATAGGCGTAGATCTACGGACCTCAGCGGTTTTCATCGTCGTGAGGCGGCGCACACCGGCGAGAGCACTGAGCGGACCGACGAGATCGTCGCCGGATTCGATCAGCACTCTCTTGGTCGTGTCGGGGCTGCTCCTCACGTGCATGGTCTGTGATCGAGCGGGCATCAACGGGCCGTCAACGATCAAGGGTCGATCGGTCTTTCTCCGGGGTGGGAGTGGTCAGGGTGAGTTGCCTGTTCAGGGTCGGTGAAGAGACCGTCTGGGCCCCGTCCGCGGAGGCCGGCCGGCTGTACGTCGGAATGACGAAGTGCCTCGCGGCGGGCGGGGGTCGGGCGACCGGCGTCAGGACGGTCGCCGAGGACGTCTTCGAGATCGACCCGCAGCCGTTCGACGCCCTGGTCGAGGTGGCCTACAAGGAGTACTTCGCCTCGACCAACCAGGTGTACCGAAGCCAGCTCCACGGCTGGCTGCTCACGTCGCTCGTCCTGCTGGCGCGGGCGGGCGTCACGGTGACCCCGTCCACCGAAGAGGAGCGCGAGTTCGTCGAGGACATCTGCGAACACGCGAAGGCGATGCCCTCCTAGCCAGGACCCGCCCGGTGGATCTTGTCGTGCTCTACGGCAGTGCGGAGACCGGGCTGATCACTGTCCGATGGCGACGGGTTCGTCACCCAGGCCGGCCGAGTCGGTGGCCGGGAGGGCTCCGGTCCGCTGCCCGTGTCATACCGAACGCTCGGCGACTGCGGTTCCGGACGGGGTCAAAGCTCGCATGTAGGCACCGCAGGTGGGGTTTTGCCGAGCTTCCGGTACGGCCCCGCACGAGGTTCCCGAGGACAAAAGGGACGATCTCCGCAGATCGCATGCCCGGGTCGCCTGTCGTCTTTCACCTGCGTCTACTGAGAGGAGAATTCGTCTCGCCTGAGTGGACGCCACCAGAAACGACGCCCCGCCCGGCGGGCGGACCGTTCCGTCCGGCGACGCACGCAGGCCTCACCACGCCGCACAGGCACAGATCGACCAGCACGCGATCCACGGGCGGCCTGCGTCGCCGACGCGCGGAGGTTGTCGACGTCCGTCGACTTGAAGCCCGCGCCGCCGAGCGTGCACTTGTCCTTCTCGGACTTGGCGCTGAACGAGACCGTGGTCTCGGGCATGGCACTGCCGTCGTCGAGGCCGATCGAGGTGTCCTCGTCGTTGACCGTCCAATCGGCCGGAACGTCGTAGGACAGGCCGTTCTTCTCGGAGGCGACGACCACCTGCCAGCCCGGCACCACCGGCGGGAAGCGGCCGCTCGGCGTCGGCGTGGGGGTGGGGGCGACGTACGGAGTGGTCGGGGCCGCGACCGGATGCTTCTTGCCGTCACCCCGGCTGACGAGCACGATGGCGACCGCGCCGACGATGATGAGGACCGCGACGACGGCCACGATGATCAGCGGCGCGGCGGATCGGGAGGCGGGAAGCCGGGTGGTGGAGGCCCGCCGTACCCGGCGCCGGGTGGGCCGCCGTATCCGCCTCCGGGCGGCCCCTCGGCGCCGCCGCGACGGCGTCGGTGCCGGCCGCACCGCCGACGGTGCGGCCGGGCGTCCCGACTACGTCTCAGGAGACGATGGTCAGGTGGTGCCGTACCACACGGTCGGAGAGCAGTACTGGGCGACGCAGAGCTCGAAGTAGATCTTCTTGTGTTCCTTCATGTTGTATTTGGCGTGGTAGACACCGACCAGGGTGGACCAGTCCTTGCGGTGGATCGTCTCGCTGCCCTTGTATCGCCACAACAGGTGAACGGTTCCACTGACGTGCAGGTTCTCGTTGTAATAGACGTCGAACTTGTCACCCTTGGGGTGGAACACGACCCCGGCGGCGTTCGAGTATCCCTGGGCGTTGACGCGGGTCCAGTTTCGGTGGGAGCTCGCGGCGTTCGCGGCGGTGGCCCCCAGAGTCATGCTTCCGAGCGTGAGCGCCGCAGTGGCCCCGAGTGCTGCCAGTGAGGTCTTCAGCGTAGGCACTGTCCTACCTCCTCCGATGTGGCCCCCGTTTGACCACATCTTTGACAAGCAGCGGACATTAGCATTTTTCGTGCCGTTTTCCCGCACTTTCCGGCGAGTGGCCGGATGAGGACCGGGTGAGGCGGTGCGGTTACCAGGCGGCGCGTTGCCAGCGGTTCTCTGCGGCGTGGGTGAGGACGTGGTGGGTGGCGTCGGTGACCGTGATCGCGATGACCTCGCCGTAGCTGAGCAGCAGGTGCTGTCCGGCGTGGTCGAACGCCAGGCGGACCTCGTCCGGGTCGTCCCAGGAGCAGGGACGCTGCCAGAGCACGCGAAGTGGACCTCCGTCGACCGGCAGCACCGCGACGTTGAACGTGGCACCCTCGTCGCCGGTGTACGCGAGGGCCAGCCGCGATCCGTCCGCCGAGAGCTCGGCGGCGCGGAGCTGGTGGATGCCAAGGTCGCCGTCCTCGACGAGCAGGACACCCGAGGATGGGGTGCGCGACCGGACGACTCGACGGTGCTGCGGGCGGCCGGTGGCTCCGACGGTGAGCATCGCGAGGTCGCGGTCCGGACCGGCCGAGATGCCGAGCACGTGGGCGGCCGGGTCGAGCGGCCAGACGCGGACCGGGCCGTCGCCGGACGCGGGCGCGACCAGGAGGTACTCCTCCCGCTCGGTGTCACCGGCGTCGAGGGCGAGGAAGATATCCGCGCCGTCGGGCGAGATGGCCAGGTCGATGGCGCGGCCGTGGCGGATGGGCGGGAGCGGCACCGGCCGGACGCCGCGCGCCTCCGTGATCGCGTAGAGCCTGGACGGTGCCGCCGGGTCGTCGATGGAGTGGGTGGTGGCGGCGATCGTGTCGCCCCGGACGGCGATGGTGGCGTCCCAGCTCTCGCCCGGCGGCGGAGCGACGTGGACGGGATGGCCGTCGGGGGCGGCGTGGTGGACGACCAACTCCTGCGGGATGGATCCGTCGTTTCGCCCGCCGATCGTCACAAAACGCCCTATGCCCATCCCAACTCCAGCAAATGATGTCCCGCCGCGAACCATGATAATTCAAAAACACTGCAATAGAGATTCTTGAATGTCCGAAACATGGCAATCAAAGATCATCTGCCCCACGCTCGAAAACTTGATCCGCGTCTTGCGCATAGCCTAGGATTACCGACTGTTAACCATCGGATTACACAGCGCGACAACGGGCCGCATGCGGCGGTCCGAGTAAGTGGTCGACAGGCCCGAGGAGGCGATGCACCATGGATCTTGCGGACAGGCTCTTATCACTGACCGTCACCGCCACCTCGCCCGATGGGCGGATAAATGCCACTTTCGGCGATCGAGGCGGAAGAATAGAGCTCGCATTTCGCCCGGGTGACTACCGGCACTACTCCGGGACCTCGTTGGAGCAAGAGCTCTCCCGGTTGGCGATGCGGGTCATGGCGGGATATGTGCGCGCCCAGACGAAGCTCATCGACGCGGCGGTGCCGGACGTGCTGCACGACGACGCCATCGAATACGGGCTCGAAGACCGGGAGTTCCGCCGGCACCTCGCGGCGATCAGGACGGCCGCCACATCACCCGACGGGCGGATCACCGTGGTCAGTCAGGCGCTCGTGCGCTGGGACGTGCGCATCGCGGACGGCACGGTCGGCCGAGTTTCCGAGGACGCGTTCACGGCCGGTCTCCTCGCCGCGTTCCATGAGGTCCTGACCCGTCACCAAGCCGAGGTACGGAGGCTCAAGGACGAGCACTACGGCTCAGGCATCGACGACACCACACGCCGCCGACCCGGTCCTCCAGGGCGGCACACACTGCGGTAGACACGACGGGAAGGCGGCGACCTTGGCCGGCCACAGGAATCCGATTCGCACTGCTGTGCCCGACCGTGTAACGGGCGACCGAAGCGCTCGGTCGGCACGTCGCACCGTCGCGGTCGTCGCACTCATCACGCTGGCGACCGCCTGCGCGTCCTCGCACCGTCCCGGGGACCACCGCACACCGCGCGCGCAGCCGTCGACGCACGGACCGTCGTGCG
This sequence comes from Actinoallomurus sp. NPDC052274, assembly GCF_040679475.1. Lineage (NCBI taxonomy): Bacteria > Bacillati > Actinomycetota > Actinomycetes > Streptosporangiales > Thermomonosporaceae > Actinoallomurus > Actinoallomurus sp. NPDC052274. The sequence continues at coordinate 37,457 of NZ_JBFAUT010000004.1, read as the reverse complement.
CGGTGCGGGTCGCGGAGTCGGCGGTCACGCGCAAGGACCACTACACGGTCGGCGAGCGGGACCAGCAAAGCGACCTGTTCCTCGTCAGCGCGATCCTCGAGAATCCGTGCCGGCGGACCGCGACCAATGTCAGGTTCGTCGTGTCAGCGTTGGACGACCAGGGACACGAGCTGATGTCCGTGGGCGGACCGGTCCAGGCCCACCTCACCAGTTCGCTGATCATGCCGGGTCAGCGGGCCGCCAGCTGGACCTACTTCGACCGTCGGCAGGCACCCGATGGGGTCCCGAGCGTGAGGGTTCAGCCGGATCCCGGGCCGTTCGGGGGCGGAGTCTGCTGGATCGATCCGTCCACCTCGGGTTACCAGACGGTTTCCCGCGCCACCGACGTCACGGTCGGGAAGCGCGATAACAGTCGAACTCTGCTGAACGGTCGGGCCGACGTGTCTTTCACGGTGACGTGGACTCCCGCTGAGTCATCCCCGGGAAGACGCGGAGCGTCCGTGATCTTCCGAGACTCGTCCGGGAGGCTGCTCGACGTCAACGGCCAGGGCATCGGCCCGGACCTTAAGCGCGGTCAGCGGGTGCGCTTCACCGCGTGGGTTCCGAAGGACGCCGACCCGGCGCGGACCGACGTCCTACTGGACCCCGACCCGGTAAGTCCCGGCCTGCCGGTCTACAGCCCGTCGTCATCATGCCTGCCGGGTTCGTGACGGGCGGCGTCCGGCGATCCATCTCTGATCCAGCGCACCGACAAGAACCGAGGACGGAATGACCGATCCACTCTTCGTCGTAGAGCTCACCCATTTGCTGGCGGCCGGAAAAGTCACCCTGCCGCACCTGGCCTGGACATATGCCACGTTGAACAATCGCGTCGCCGACACCACCGGCTATGACAACACCGCGTTCGCCTCCTGCCCCGCGACCGGAGGAGCGCAGGACCAGCTTCGCGCGCCGTGGACCGCGCTACGCAACCGACTCCAGGATGTCCTCGGCCGGTCGGCCAAGAGCTTCGAGGCGGCGGGCACGGCCATCGTCCACATCGCCGCCCATTACGAGGCTGCGGAAGCCGACGCCGCGGCGCAGGTCCGGAAGGCGTGGCGCGGTGGAGCGCCCGACGAAGTCATCAGCATCCCTGCCGACAAGGTCCTGCCCGCGCCACCGCCCCGCGTGATCATGACTCATGACTGACGGAGGGATGCGGCATGTCATATCACCATGCTGACGAGATGAGCGCGTGCGGCCGGCAGGTGCTGGAGGCCGCGCTCAAGGTGATTCGGCACAACTACAGCGCCACCGTAGACCCGTACAGGGGACAGGCCGAGATGAACCAGGTCAACACCGAGTACGCGGGCGTCCCTCAACTGTTCGCCTCGTACGGCATGACCGACCCGGCCACGTGCCAGGCGGCGGTCGATGACCTGTTCAGCGTCGCCGACAACATCGACCCTGCGAACGCTGTGAAATTGGATCCGCGGAGCGGGAACTCCGGCAAACAGCTCCTGAGCCCGCTGCCCAAGCACACCGGAGGATGGACCGACCGCCTATCGATCGCCGAGCGTACGCACGACATCGGCACCCATCTTCAGAACTGGCAGGGTGCCGCGCGGGCTCAGTTCGACACGTTCTTCGTCAATCACATCGACACGGCGATCCCACTGCAGGCTGCGCTGGCCAGATCGCTGGCGCTCATTCTGCAGGCGCATCAGGAGATTCGGGCCCGCGCGAACGCCGACGTCTGGGAGATCGGGCAGAAGACCATCCAGGCGCTGCACGCGGAGCTGGCGATGTGCGACTGCTCCCCTTCCACGATCACGGCGACCGTCACCGTTGGCACCGCCGCCGCCTCGGTCTTGACCGCCGGCGGTGCGCTCGCGGCGACGATGGCCGCCTTCTCATTCGCCAATGCGATAGCCAATGCCTCGATGGCGGGATCACGCGAGGACAAGGCGAAGATCTCGGGCGGAACCCCGCTGGCGATCCTCGCCAACATGCGGACCGCCATCGGCAAGGTCAAGCAGGCGATAGCCGATCAGGAGCGTGAGTTGGCCGCGCTGACCAACACGTTGGCGGACAACGTCGCCAGCGTCGGGGAGCGCATGGAGATCCCCTCCCCGAACGACGCTCCGGGGTTCCGGACCGCCATCCGGAACCCCGACAGCCCCTGCGGTTTCCGCCCCACGTCGAGGTGACTCCGCCCTCGACCCGCAGGGCCCCAGCTCAGGCGGCCGGGGTGATGGTGACGGGGGTGGACTTCGTCTGGGGGCCGGCGGTGACCGTGACGGTCACGGTTCCGGGGCGGAGGGCGGTGAGGGTGCCGGTCTCCGGGTTCAGCACCGCGAGGACGTCGTGGCGGTGGCGGGCGGCCTTGGTCTCCTCGGGTGACGCGGTCACCAGGAGGCCCGTGCCTCCGCTCCAGGTCACGCTGGCCGGGTAGCGCAGCGGGAACTTCAGGCCGAAGCCGCTCGTCAGGCCGGTCGCGGTGACCTTCTCGGCCCCGCCCACGGGCAGTGGTCCGGGCGCTGGCAGGTCGATGCCGTCGATCAGCGGGCGGCTCTCCGCCTGTAGCCAGTCGCGCGTCCCCGGGTCCGGGAGCCCGGCGGGCACCTTCCCCGGGTGCGGGTCGACGCCGACGCGCATCCAGCCGAAGAAGCCGCCCTGGTCCGGGGAGCTGTACGGGGTCTTGCCGACCGCCGGGGTGTTCACCTCGAGCACGCCGTCCGCCCGGGTGACGGCGGCGGTGTGGGCGTGGCCGCTGAACAGCGCGATCGGTTTGCCGGACTCCTCCCTGAACGTCGCCAGCCACCGCTCGACCAGCCCGGCCTCGAGCTGGTCGGTGAGCTGGGAGTCGCCGGCGCCGGACGGGTCGTGCGGCGGATGGTGGAACACCACGACGACGCCGGTGACCGTACGGTCGGTGGCGGCCTTGTTCAGCTCGTCCTGCAGCGCGGGGATCTGGTCCCAGTCGGAGGTGCGCAGGCTGCCGCTGTGCGAGTCGAGCAGGATGAAGCGCGTGCCCTTGTGGTCGAACACCTGCCGGGTCTTGCGCCCGGTCGCGCTGACGAAGTTGTCGAGTCCGCCGCTGGACCCGAGGCCCGCCTCGTGGTTGCCGGGCACCCAGTAGACGGGCAGGCTCGCCGGGACGTGATCCTTCAGCAGTTGCTGGGCGAACGCGAAGTCGGCCGGGCTGTCACTGTCGACGAAGTCCCCGCCCAGCAGGAGGAAGTCCGGCTTGGCGGCGACGGCCTGGTCGAGGGCGGCGGCCGCCTGCTTGGCGGCGAACGAGTCGGCGCCCGCGGCGGCGCTGACGTGCAGGTCGGACATCAGGGCGTACGTCCAGCGGCCGGCGCCGACGCCGCGCTGCTCCAGGACGTACGGGTCGGAGGCGGGCGGCTCCTGTGCGTCGGGCTGCTCGCCGACCTGGGCGGCGAGGGCGTCGAACTCCAGCTCCCCGGCGTCCTTCTTGTCCTGCGCGGTCTCGACGACGTAGAGGTTCAGCAGCGTGATCGGGGTGGCGAACCCGGCGGGGAGGGTGCCGGTGACGCGGCGCCAGCCGGTCCAGTCGACGCTGAGCGCGAACGTGAACGGCACGTTCGTCGTGCCCTGCGAGCGGAGGGTGGCGCGCAGCCAGTGTTCCTTGCCGTCGCCCTTGACCCACAGGGCGAGGCCGCTGGCGCCGCCGGGCAGGGTGAGCGGGGCGGGCTGGACGACGGCGTACCCGGCGGAGGTGCTGGGCTGGCCGGTGAAGTCGTACGTCAGGCGCAGCGCGTGGTTGCCCGCGGGCGCGCCAGGGCGGTCGGGGGCCGGGGCGGTGGTGACCTTGGCGGTGCCGCGCGCGGCCGACGCGGTCCACTTCTCGTCCGGTTCGAACTCGGCGAGGGACTTGTCGATGAGGCCGACCGCGATGGGCACCTTGGCGGTCACGCCGCGCGCGGTCGCGGTGAAGGTGGTGCCGGTGCCGGTCGCGCCCGGCCTGCCGGTGACCTTGAGGTCGCCGTCGGGTTCGGCGGTGACGTCGATGGCGTCGTGGTCGTAGGAGAGGGTGACGTCGCGCGGGGCGACGGGGGCGCTGAAGCCGTCGGCGTCGTAGCCGGTCAGCCCGATGCTCGTCGCGGTGCCGGGCTGCAGCGTGACGGCGCGGCTGGTGAAGGCGAGCCGGTGCAGCGGGCCGAGGACGCGCAGGTCGTGCTCGCCGCTCGCGGCTCCGGCGCGGGCCCGCAGCCGGCCCGCGCCCGGCGCCGACGCGTGGAAGACGCCGCCGCTCACGTGCCCGAGCCGGCCGGGGACGGCGTTCCAGGAGACGTGCCGCCCGCTCGCGGACACGGCCGCGTACGTCTCGTCGTAGCCGGCCGCCGCGACGTCACGGGTCAGGCCGGGGAAGACGCGGTCGGCGCGCGGCCGTACGTCCAGGCCCTGCAGCGTGCCCGAGCCCTTGCGGCTGAACAGGCCGACGCCGTTCGGGACGGGCCGTTCGTTGCCGTCGGACGGGGTGTTGACGACGCTGACGCCGGAGTCGCCGGGGCGGCGCGCGACGGCCTCGGTGGAGCCGCCGCCGTCGAGCATGTACGCGTCGCCGGCGCCGAGGCGGGCCATCAGCCGGGCCGTGTCGTCGAAGGACAGTCCCGCCGAGAAGCTCGACGATCCGTCCACGGCGACGAGGAGCAGGCGGCGGCCGCCGTCGCTCCAGCCGATGGCGGTGCGGGGTTTGAGGGCGTCGTTGCCGGTGCTCGGCGGGAAGTCGACCGCCTCGCCCTGGTGGACGAGGACCGCGCCGCTGCCGAGCGCCGTCTTCAGCTTCGCGTCGGTCTTCGGGGCGAACGCGATGGCGGCGGAGTCACCCGGCCGGGCGGTGGCGAGTTGTTGCGCGGCGGCGCCGCGGCCGAGGAGGACGAGGCCGTCGTCGGGGACGGGCGTGGTGGTGAGGTGGTCGTTGACCGCGGTGACCTTGCCGCCCGCGACGACGACCTCGGTGTACGGGCCGGAGTCACGGATGAGGGTGCGCAGGCCCGGTCCCCACTGCGGGGTGAAGGCGTCGATGCCGTCGGCGGGCACGCCGGCGGAGTTGAGCGCGGCGAGGGGATGTTCGGTGCCGGCGACGGTGACGGTGCCCTGGATGGCGAGGTCGGCGAGGCGGGCGAGGCCGTCCGTGCCGATGGCCGCGACGGTCGACGGCTGGGCCGTGCCCTTGCGGAGGGTGCCGTTCTGGATCTCCGGGCCGATGGCGGCGTTGGTCTCGGTGATGTCGAAGTAGTCGCCGTTCACGGCGGCGACCGCGCGCTGCTCGTCGGCGGCCTGGGCGAGGGGCCGCGCCTCGCTGACCTTGCGGCCGACGAGGTCGACGCCGACCGAGTGGTCGCTCAGGTCGGCGCTGAGGACGTGGACGCGCGTCCAGCCGGTGCGGCCGAACGTGTCGAAGGTGGTGCGGACGATCCCCGGCGCCACGGGCTGGTCGACCCGGTCGGCCTCGACCGACTCGCCGGGCACGGCGGTCTGGTAGGAGGGCGCCGGGACGCGCGGCGGCCGCTCGGCCCAGGCCGGAACGTTCCAGGCAGGTGCGCCGAGAACGCCGAGGGCGAGGGCGCCTGCGGTCAGCAGGGATCGTACGCGCATGGGGGCCTCCGTGGGGGTGCCGCAGGAGGTTAGCGCTCCGTGGCGGTGGATCACTATTACCGATCTTGACGGGTCGCCGTCGCGCAGATGAACATCTTTCGCCACGAGGTTTCTTCCGCGAAAAAGATCGTGTTCCGGTACGATCCGGGAACCGGCCTTTGGTGCGATCCACCAGCGATCCCCCTATTTCAGAGACCGGCATACGACGACGTCCCGGCCTGTTCTCGGCGTGCCACCCCGCCCCTTTTCTGTGGATCGATCCCTGACGCGGCACCGTCGAAGATCGTGGCCGGTATCCGACCGGCCGTCCCCCGTCCGACGCCGCCCGCCCTCCGAGGCCGGCACCGGACGCGGCGGACCGGCATGAACGTGAGGAGATCGAATGAGGTCGTTCGGCCGACGAGTGCTGCCGATAAGCTCGGTGGCGGCGCTCATTCTGGCGGGCGGCGGTCTGACGGACGCGGCGGACGCCGCGCCGGCACCGCCGAAGCCGGGCGCGAACCTCGTCGCGCGACCCGCGACCACGGCCATGGCGCCGAAGGTGGCCGCCGCCGCGGCGGCCGCGGCTCCGACGTCGGCGAAGCTGTCCCTCAAGGGGCAGTACCAGGCCACGAACATGAACTGCGTGCCGACCTCGTCGTCGATGAGCCTGTCGACGTTCGGCGTCTCGGTGAGCCAGACCACCCTGGCCAAGCAGATGGGGACCAGCGCCACCAAGGGCACCACGGGCGCCCAGGCGCGGCCCGTGCTCAACTCCTACGTCGACCCGCTGGGCTACTCGTACGGCTTCGCGGACGCCTCGACGTCCTCGAGCCTGATGGCGAAGGTGTCCTACGACGTCGGCGTGCTCAAGCGGGCGCCCGTGCTCGGCGTGTGGATGGAGAAGCTGCCGTGGAACTCCAAGATGACCGGCAGCAAGGTCGGGCACGCGATCGTCGCGTACGGGTACGACCGTAGCGCCGGGACGATCACCGTCTTCGACCCCTGGAAGTCCACCGGCGGAACGCACACCATCGCGGCCTCCAAGCTCGCCGCGGACATGCAGCCGACCGGGATGTTCCTGGTCACCGGCCGCACCGACATGGGGCTGTCCACCCTCGGCGACCAGACCGGGGACGGCACGGCCGACGCCGTGGCGGTCGACCAGGCCACTGGCAAGCTGTGGCTGTACCCCGGCCCGAAGTTCGCCGTGACGAGCCGGAAGCTGATCGGCAGCAGCGGCTGGAACGGCATGCGCGAGCTCACCGGCATCGGCGACCTGACCGGCGACAAGAAGGCCGACCTGATCGCGGCGCGGAAGAGCGACGGCACGCTGTGGCTCTACCCCGGCGCGACGAACGCCGTGGGCACCCGCATCAAGATCGGGAACAGCGGCTGGAACGGCATGGCCGAGCTGACCGGCATCGGCGACATCACCGGTGACGGCCGGGCCGACCTGATCGCGGTCCAGAAGAGCGACGGCACGCTGTGGCTGTACCCGGGCGGCGTCAAGAAGGTGGGCACCCGGATCAAGATCGGGAACAGCGGCTGGAACGGCATGGAGAAGCTGGCCGGCGTCACCGACATCACCGGGGACGGCAAGCCGGACCTCCTCGCGGTCCGCAAGTCGGACGGCACCCTGTGGGTCTACCCCGGTGGCGTCAAGAAGGTGGGGACGCCCAAGCAGCTCGGCTCGGGCTGGGGCGGCGTCCGCTCGCTGACGCTGACCGGTGACATCACCGGAGACGGCGTCTCGGACCTCGTCGGCGTCGAGGCGAGCACCGGCGTGATGTACGTCTACGCCGGCCGCGCCACCGGGTACTCCGCCCGGCAGCAGCTCACGACCGGCTGGAACGGCTCGGCGAGCTGATCCGGGACCCGCACGTCCGCGACGGGCGCGGTGCCGTGAGGCGCCGCGCCCGTGCGCGCTCCCGGGCCCGGCCGGGGCGATCAGGGAACAGAATGATCTTCACATTCGTTGCCTGAGGCGACAAACTTGTCAACGAACACACGCGTACCGAAAAAGAGGGGGGAACGCGATGGGAGACGAGGAGATCCCGGTTCACGACCTTCGTACGGACCGGCCCACGCCGGCCCGGATGTACGACTACTACCTCGGCGGCAAGGACAACTTCGCCGTCGACCGGAACGCGGCCGAGCAGGTCCTGTCAGCGGCCCCGGAGGTGCGCGTGCTGGCGCGGGAGAACCGCGCGTTCCTCGGCCGGGTCGTGCGCTTCCTCACGGAGGAGGCCGGGATCCGGCAGTTCATCGACGTCGGGACCGGGCTGCCGACGCAGGGCAACGTGCACGAGGTGGCCCAGGCCGTCGCGCCCGACGCCCGCGTCGTCTACGTCGACAACGACCCGATCGTCCGCGCGCACGCGAAGGCGCTGCTGCCCGACAATGGCACGACGGCCGTGGTCGAGGCGGACATGCGGGATCCGGGCCCCATCCTCGACCACCCGGAGACGCGCCGCCTGATCCGGTTCGACGAGCCGGTGGCCGTGCTGTTCATGTCGGTGCTGCACTTCATCACCGACGAGGAGGACCCGTACGGGCTGGTCTCGGCGTTCCGGGACAGGTCCGTGCCGGGCAGCTACCTGGCGCTGTCCCACATCACCCCGCCGGAGCAGGGCGCCGACGGCGCGGCGTCGGCCGCCGACGTGTACAAGCAGCGCGCCACCTCACCGGCCATCCTCCGCTCGCCGAAGGAGATCGAGGCGCTCTTCGACGGCTACGACCTGGTCGAACCCGGCCTCGTCAACCTGCCGAAGTGGCGGCCCGACGACCCCGAGGCCGTGAAGGACGCCGATTCGGTCTGGATGCTCTGCGCCGCCGGCCGCAAGCGCTGAGGGTGACCGTTCGTCCTCCGTCGCCCGCGCGGGTCGTCTTCCGAACCTCGGAATGACCCTCCTCCGCCGGGACAGCGGATCACCGGTATCGACATAATGGGGTCAACGGTCGACAGGAGCTGGTCAGGAGGCTCGGCGCGTGGACTCGTCCTTCCCCATGGTCCCGACCGGCGACGACCGGTCGCCGGCGCGCGGTGGCGGCGGCGGACTGGACCGCTCCTCAGGGGCCACGGCCCCGTTGCACCAGGCCGCGCAGATGGGCCTGGACGGCGGTGAGAAACTCCGCCAGGAATGCTGGGAGATGATCGGCCAGCGCACCCGGGAACGCCTGATGGAGCTCGCCGGCGGCGTCATCGACTGGTACGCCCGGCGTGACGGCTCGAGCCTGGACGGCCGGCCGTACGCCGTCGTCTTCGGCGACCGCGGCCTGGCGATCGCCGAGCCCCGGATCAGCACCGAGCACCGGCCCGTCTACGCCATCTCGGCCTTCGTGTTCGAGCCCCGCTCGCTGCGGCACGTCCAGGTGGACCACCGGCCGCCGCCGCACACGGCGCCCACGGCCGGTCCCGCCCTCGCCTCCGGGCCGCGCCCGCCGGTCGCGCCGGTCGACGGCCTCAGCGCGGCCGACCGGGGGCTGCTCGGCAACCTTCCGCCGCGCGCCCAGGAACTGCTGCAGACCCCGTTCACGTCCGGGCAGCGCGTGCTGCGCTGCAACTGGGCGTACGAGGGGTTCGAGCACCAGCTGACCATGTTCATGGTCTTCCTGGCCGGGGCGCGTGACGTCACCGTCGCGTGCGGCACCAAGGTGATTCCGGCAGGCCACTCCGACGCGACCGCGCACTGGTCGCTGACGTGCTACCGGGCGTCGGTGGCGCGCCGGATCGGGAGGTGAGGTCGGCGGACTTCGCCGAACTCGAGGGGAACGACGCGTACGAACTGCTCGGCGTCGACCCCGACGCCACGCAGGAGGAGATCCGGCAGGCGTTCCGCGCGCTGGCCAAGAAGTACCACCCGGACCTGTTCCCGGATCCGCGGGCCAAGGTCATGGCGGAAGAGGTCATCCGCCTGCTGAACGCCGCCCGGGACGTCCTGCGGCACCACCGCGCCGAGTACGACGCCTACCGGTCCGGCGCGGTGGAGCCCGAGGAGTTCGACGAGTACGACGATTTCGACGAGTACCACGAGCCGGAGGACACCGAGGCCGTCGACGACCCGTGGGCCCGCGCGGCGCCGGGCGCGGCGCCGCCCCGGGACGCCTGGGCGGACGCCGAGACCGGCCCGACCGCTCCCCCGGACCCCTGGGACGCCGCCGACCTCGGCCGCCCGCCGCCGCAGTACAGGCCCCCGCCGCAGTACGAGGGTCCGCAGTACGAGAACCCGGCGCGCGGGGGATACGAGCACGAGCCACCGCCGCCACCGGTGTCGCCGCCGCACGAGCGGTCGCTCACGGACCGGATCAAGCGTGGCCTGAAGACGCTCTGGTGGACCGTCGTCGTGACCGCGCTCAGCCTGTGGCTGCTCGGCCACCTGTTCTCCGGGAAGGACGAGCACGAACCTAAGACGGCCGTCCCGTCCTCGTTCGCCGGCACGTGGTCGGGAACGGTGCGGGAGGCGACCGAGCGGCACGGCAAGCCGGTCCGGTGGAACGCCGAGGTGACGCTGCGCGCGGGCAAGCACGACGGCAAGGTGCGCTACCTCGACGGCAAGTGCGCCGGCACCGCCATGCCGATCTCCTTCGCCAAGGACCGGCTGACGGTCCGCACCGTCTTCGGGTCGGGAAAGCACGGCTGCGACGTCGGTGACATGCACCTCGTCCCGCGCAAGGGCGGCAAGCTGGCTCTCACCTACTACGACGCGAACGGCAAGGTCTCGGCGTCGGGCGTGCTCACCCGGCGCTGAATTCCCGCACCACCCCTTGACGAGGCCGCGCTACGCGTTGATTATTAACACACTCGTTCTAGAACAAGGTGGTTATGAAGTGGCGGACGACCGGATCAGCCTGGTCTTCGCGGCTCTCGCGGACCCGACGCGGCGCGCGATCCTCACGCGGCTGGCCGAAGGTGACGCGACCGTGGCCGAGCTGGCCGCGCCGTTCGACGTGTCCCAGCCGGCGATCTCCCGGCACCTCAAGGTGCTGGAGAACGCCGGGCTGATCTCGAGGACCCGTCGCGCGACGGCCCGGCTCAGCCACCTGCAGGCCGAGCCGCTCCGTGAGGTGACCACCTGGCTGGCCCGGTACCAGCGGTTCTGGGACGAGAGCCACGAGCGGCTGGACGAGTTGCTCGCGGCGCTGCAGGGACGAGGACCGGACGGCCGCACCGACGTGGCCACGAAGGAGGAGGACGATGGGCAAGACCGAGATCACCGCTGAGCCCGGCATCCCGCAGATCGTCACCGAGCGGGAGTTCGAGGCGCCCCGCGACCTGGTGTTCCGCGCGTACACCGACCCGGACCTGATCGTGCGCTGGCTGGGTCCCCGCGACCTGACCACGCGCTTCGACCGCCACGAGCCGCGCGACGGCGGCCGCTGGCGGTACGTCAGCGTCGACCCCGCCGGCCGGGAACACGGCTTCCACGGCGTCTTCCACGGCGCGCCGTCGGTCGACGGCGGCATCGTGCAGACCTTCGAGTACGAGGGCGTTCCCGGCCACGTGGCGCTGGAGACGGTGACGTTCACCGAGGCCGACGGCCGGACGCTGGTGCGGTCGGTCTCCGGCTTCCAGTCGCTCGAGGACCGCGACGGCATGATCGCCTCCGGCGCGGAGTACGGCGTCCGTGAGTCCGGCGAGCGCCTCGAGGAGCTCCTCGCCGACCTCCAGGGCCGCTGATGCCCGGCTCCGGGATGCTCGGCGGGAGGAACGCCGTCGTCTACGGGGGCGGCTGAATGATCGGCGGCGCGGTCGCGCGGGCGTTCGCCCGCGAAGGGGCGCGCGTCCACCTGGTCGGGCGGACGGCGGAGCCGCTCGAGGCTTCGGCCTCCCTGCAGACCGGCGGCGTCCCCGGCTGAGGCGACCGGCTACCAGCCGCCGCCTCCGTCCGCGCCGCCCATGTCCGCGCCGTCCGAGTAGCCGGACGCGGCGTCGTTCAGGCGGGTGTCGGGCTGCAACAGGTCGACGGGCCGGTCACGCTTCGGGTTCGTCAGCGGCGAATGCTTCGGCGGCGTGTAGACGTGGGTCTCGAAGACGGCCCGTAGCTCGTCGTCGGCGATGCCGGCGACTCCCCGGACCGCGACCCGCATGAGACCTTCGGGCGCCTCGGCCGGTTCGCGGCGCAGGGACCGGACCCTTCTGGCCCGGTCCCTGCGCCAGAGCCCGCTCAGGCGAGAGCCCGGCAGTAGTCCGTCGGCGCGAAGCCGCCGGCCGATCTCGGCGACGGCCGGGGACGCGGCGATCAGCGCCCTGGTCAGGCCGAGGACCCGGCCGACGTCGGGGATGAGGTCCAGCGCGGCCGTCTCGACCGGGTTCTGTTCGCCGTCGCGCGACACGGCGTAAACGCGGTGCCGGTCGGCCGTGATCCGGATGCGCCCGGCGGCGTGCAGGCCGACGAGCGCGACGACCGCCACACGGTCGGGTCCGGCGAGCAGGTAGGCGACGTCGTACGGGGACAGGTCGTGGTCGGGCGTCATGCGCCGTCACCTCCCGCGCGAGGCACGTGTCGTTCCCCCGACACCCGATGGGACGCACGGCGCCCCGCGACGGTTGCCCGCGCCGGGCCACCGGTCGTTCCCACGCCGCCGGCCGTCGCCGCACCGGAGCCGCAGGCCGGCCGGAGGACTACTCCTAGAGCTCGCGGAGGCGGGCGGCGGCGGTCTCGGGGAGGACGTCGTTGATGTACGCGCCGCCGCCGGTCTCGGCCGTCGCCAGGAACTTGAGCTTGTCGGCGGTGCGCTGCGGCGTGTAGATCCGGGCGCAGAGGTGGGCCGCGTCGCGCGAGGCGCGTGCCGGGGCCTGGTACCAGCAGGCCATGTACGGCGTCGCGCGCTCGTAGAGGGCGTCGAAGCGGCGCAGCACGTCGGCGTACAGGCGCATGAGCTCGTCGCGCCGCGTGGCCTCCAGGGCGGGCAGGTCCGGCACGCAGGCGCGCGGGGCGACGTACACCTCGTACGGCCAGCGGGCGGCCTCCGGCACGTACGCGAGGAAGCCGTCGGTCTCGGCCACGACGCGCGGCCCGGCGGCCTCGCGGGCGACGACGTCGCACATCAGGCACCGGCCCTGCTCCGCGCGGAACCGCTCGGCGGCGGCCAGCATCCGGCGCGGGGTCGGCGGGACGTACGGGAAGGCGTAGATCTGGCCGTGCGGGTGCGGCAGGGTCGCGCCGATCGCCGCGCCGCGGTTCTCGAAGAGGAAGACGTACTCCACGTCCGGCCGGACGCCGAGGTCGGCCGTGCGGTCGGCCCAGGCGCGGCCGACGGTCGCCGGCCGTTCGGGCGGCAGGGTGGCGAAGGACCCCTCGTGGTCGCTGGTGAAGCACAGCACCTCGCAGCGCCCGCCGGCCGGGCCGCCGAGCGAGGGGAAGCGGTTCTCGAACGACACGACGTGGTAGTCGGCGGCCGGGATCTCGCTGAGGCGGTCGCCGTGGGAGGGGCAGAGCGGGCACTCGCCGGGCGCGGGCTGGTAGGTCCGGTTCTGCCGGTGTGCGGCGACGAGGACCTCCTCGCCGTGCAGCACGTCGTAGCGCAGCTCGGCGGCGGGCGCGTACGGCGGCAGTTCCCGTCGGTCCGGTGCGGAACGGTCCAATCCGGGCTTGTCGTCGAAGTAGATGATCTCTCGTCCGTCCGCGAGCCGCACGGAGGTGCGAGCGGCGGACGCGGTGACGGCGTGGGCGGACATCGTCTTCCTTTCGCGGAGACCGGGCGTACTACGCGGGGGGTCGCCCGGCGCTGCTGCGGCTGACCAGCTCGGTGGAAATGATGATCTTCTTGTCGCTGCGGCGGCCGGTCTCGATCTGCTCGAGCAGCAGGTTCACGCTGGACCGGCCCACGGCGGCGAAGTCCTGCCGGATCGTGGTGAGCGGCGGGATGAAGTAGGCCGCCTCGGGGATGTCGTCGAAGCCGATGACGCTGACGTCGTCGGGCACCCGGCGGCCCGCCTCGTGCAGGGCGCGGAGCAGGCCGAGGGCGTTCTGGTCGTTGGAGGCGAACACCGCCGTGACGTCCGGGTCGGCGGCCAGCGCGAGGCCCCGGTCGTACCCCGACCCGGCGCTCCAGTCGCCGGGGATGGTCGGCGGCACCGGCGCGCCCGCCTCGGTCAGCGCGTCGTGCCAGCCCCGGGCTCGCTCGCGCGACTCCAGCCACGACATCGGGCCGGGCAGGTGGTGCACCGTTCGGTGGCCGAGATCGAGGAGGTAGCGCGTCGCCGCCTTCGGGCCGGTGTACTGGTCCACCCCGACCGCCGGGACGACCGTCTCGCTCTCCATGACGACGACGGGCAGGTCGGACGGCAGGTGCTTCGTGGTCTGCGTGAGCGGCACGTGCCCGGGGATCACGATGAGCCCGTCCACGCCCTGCCCGCGCAGCCGCTCGGCCGCCGCGGAGATGGAGCGCTCGCTGGCCGACTGCAGCGCGATGACGCTGGTGAAGTAGTCGGCCTCCCGGGCGCACCGCTCGATCTCGCTGATCATCGACGCGGGCCCGAACAGGGTGGCGTCGAAGCTGACCACGCCGAGCGTCCGCGACCGGCCGGTGGCCAGGGCACGGGCGAAGGCGTTGGGCCGGAAGTCGAGTTGGGCGGCCGCGGCCAGGACCTTGGCCCGGGTCTCCGAGCTCACCCGTGGGTGGTCCTGGAAGACCCGGGACACGGTCTGGTGCGACACCCCCGCGAGTTTGGCCACATCCCGGAGACCGGGGCGCGCCGTGACTCGCGCGTCGCCCCGCTCCTCGGGGTCTGCGGTCATGGAATCGATCCTAGATTGTTACCGGGAGGCGCCGGCGCGGCGCTTGGTCCAGATGTCGAACGCGACGGCGGCCAGTAGCACCAGACCCTTGATCAGCATGACCCGCTCGCTCGGCGCGCCGAGCAGCGACATGCCGTTGTTGATCACGGCCATGATCAGGCCACCGGTGATGGCGCCGACCACCTTGCCGACACCGCCCTGCACCGCCGCGCCGCCGATGAACGCCGCCGCGATCGAGTCCAGCTCGAAGTTGGTGCCGGCGGTCGGGCCGGCCTGGTTGAGCCGTCCGGCGAAGATGATGCCGGCCAGCGCGGCGAGCACGCCCATGTTGACGAACAGCCAGAACACGACGGACTTGGTCTTGATGCCGGACAGCCGGGCGGCCTGCAGGTTGCCGCCGAGGGCGTAGATGTGCCGGCCGAAGACCGCGCGGGTGGTGACCAGGGTGTACGCGAGGACGAGGACGGTCAGGACGACGAGCACGACCGGCATGTTCTTGAACCGCGCGAGCTGGATGACGATGAACATGACGACCAGCGCCGCGAGCGCCATCTTCACGATGAACAGCGGTAGGGGCTCTACCCTCTGGCCGTAGCCGGCGCGGCCCTGCCGGGCGCGCCACTGGGTGCCCACGATGCCCACCACGGCGATCACGCCGACGATGAGGGTGAACAGGTCGGCGCCGCCGAGCGGGCCCAGGCCGACGTTGCCGAGGTAGCCGGGCAGGAAGCCGTTGGCGAGCGTGCGCACCTGGTCGGGGAACGGACCGATGCCCTGGTTGCCCAGCACGGTCAGGGTGAGGGCGCGGAAGACGAGCATGCCGGCCAGCGTCACGATGAACGCCGGGATCTCGAAGTAGGCGATCCAGTAGCCCTGCCAGGCGCCGATCACCGCGCCCGCGACCAGGGTGAGCACGACGGCGAGCGGCCAGGGCACGTGGTGGTTCACCATCAGCACGGCGGAGATCGCGCCGCAGACGGCGACGACCGAGCCGACGGACAGGTCGATGTGCCCGGCGATGATGATGAGGATCATCCCGATCGCCAGGATCAGGATGTAGGAGTTCTGCACGAGAACGTTGGACATGTTCTCCGGCGAGAGCAGGTTCCCGTGCGTGAGGATCGCGAACAGCGCGACGATCAGCGCGAACGCGACATAGATGCCGTTCTGCCGCAGGTTGACGGAGAAAATCCGGTCGGCCACGCTGCGGGACGGGGGCGGGGCCTCGCCCTCGTCCGAGCGGGCCGGTGCCACGCTGCTCATGAAACTACCTGCTCCTCGTCGTAACGGGTCATGTACTGCATCAGCCGCTCGGGCGTGGCCTCCGCGCGGGGGACCTCACCGGTGATGCGCCCGGCCGACATCGCGTAGATGCGGTCGCAGATGCCGAGCAGCTCGGGCAGCTCGGAGGAGATGACCAGCACGGCCTTGCCCTGGTCGGCCATCTCGTTGATGATCGAGTAGATCTCGTACTTCGCGCCGACGTCGATGCCGCGGGTGGGCTCGTCCAGGATCAGCACGTCCGGGTCGGTGAACAGCCACTTGGACAGCACGACCTTCTGCTGGTTCCCGCCGGACAGCTTGCCGGTGACCGCCGCGACGGTCGGCGCCTTGATGTTCATGCTCTTGCGGTAGCCCTCGGCGACGCGGGTCTCCTCGTTGTCGTTGACCCAGCCTCGCTTGGCGAGCTTGCGCAGCCCCGCCGTCGAGACGTTCCGCTTGATGTCCTCGATGAGGTTCAGGCCGTACCGTTTGCGGTCCTCGGTGGCGTACGCGATGCCGTGCCGGATGGCCTCGCGGACCGACCGGACACGGATCTCCTTGCCGTCCTTGAAGATGCGGCCGGTGATGCCCACGCCGTAGCTGCGGCCGAACACGCTCATCGCCAGCTCGGTACGGCCGGCGCCCATCAGCCCGGCCAGGCCGACGATCTCGCCGCGCCGCAGCGTGAGGTTGGCCCCGGACACGACGAGGCGCTCGTGCTGCGTCGGGCTGCGCACGGTCCAGTCCTCGATCCGCAGCACCTCCTCGCCGACGTTCGACTCGTGCTCGGGGTAGCGGTGCTCGAGGTCGCGGCCGACCATGCCGGAGATGATGCGGTCCTCGGTGACGAGGTCCTTCTCCATGTCGAGGGTCTCGATCGTCCGGCCGTCCCGCAGGATGGTCGTCGAGTCGGCGATCGCCTTGATCTCGTTGAGCTTGTGACTGATGATCACGCAGGTGATGCCCTGGTCGCGCAGGCCGCGCAGCAGGTCGAGCAGGTGCGCGGAGTCGGCGTCGTTCAGGGCCGCCGTCGGCTCGTCCAGGATGAGCAGCCTCACGTCCTTGGACAGCGCCTTGGCGATCTCCACGAGCTGCTGCTTGCCGACCCCGAGGTCCATCGCCGGGGTGACCGGGTTCTCGTCCAGGCCGACGCGGGTGAGCAGCTCGGCGGCGTCGGCGTTCGTCTTGTTCCAGTCGATGAGGCCCCGGCTGACCCGCTCGTTGCCGAGGAAGATGTTCTCGGCGATCGACAGGTAGGGGCTGAGCGCCAGCTCCTGGTGGATGATGACGATGCCGTGCTTCTCGCTGTCGCGGATGCCGGAGAAGCGGCAGAGCTCGCCGTCGAAATGGATCTCGCCCTCGTACGAGCCGTGCGGGTAGACCCCGGACAGCACCTTCATCAAGGTGGACTTGCCCGCGCCGTTCTCACCGCAGATCGCGTGGATCTCGCCGCGTCGCACCACCAGGTTCACGTCCTGCAGCGCCTTGACGCCGGGGAACGTCTTGGTGATCCCGCTCATCCGCAGAATCGCGTCGTCGGTCATGGATCCTCCTGCGTCGGAGGAGTGACCAGAGGGACTGCGCCTCTCGACTCCCTCGCTTCGCTCGGTCATGGATCCTCCTGCGTCGGAGGAGTGACCAGAGGGACTGCGCCTCTCGACTCCCTCGCTTCGCTCGGTCATGGGACCTCCTTCGTCGGCGCCATGACCAAGGTGCTGTGCCTGATGATTCCCTCGCTCCGCTCGGTCATGATGCCCTTCACTGTGACGCCGGGCGGGGGGGGGGGGGGGGCGCCCCCCCCCCCCCCCCCCCCGCGGCCGGGGGGGGGGCGGGGATTGTA
>NZ_JBFAUT010000004.1:0-20014 GCF_040679475.1 Actinoallomurus sp. NPDC052274 | reverse complement strand
CCGGAACGCGAGCGCCTCGAGCCGGACGATGTCGTCCATGGCCAGCAGGTCGGAAGGCGCCGACGGCGCCGCCCGCCCGTGACCCGCTACTGGAGCTGCTGGGCCGTGTAGTAGCCGGTGTCGACCAGGGTCTTCTGGACGTTGTCCTTGTAGACCACGACCGGCTGGAGCAGCATCGACGGAACGACCTTGACGCCGTTGTTGTAGTCCTTGGTGTTGTTCACCTCGGGCTTGCCGCCCTTGAGGACGGTGTCGGCCATCTTGACGGTCACCGCGGCGAGCTGGCGGGTGTCCTTGTAGACGGTGGAGTACTGCTCACCCTTCATGATCGACTTGACCGAGGCGAGCTCGGCGTCCTGGCCGGTCACGACCGGGTACGGCTGGCCGGAGGTGCCGTAGCCGGCGCTCTTGAGGGCGGACAGGATGCCGATCGACAGGCCGTCGTACGGGGACAGCACACCCTGGACCTTCGTGCCACCGGTGTAGGCCTTGGTGATCAGGTCCTCCATGCGCTTCTGCGCGGTGGCCGGGTCCCAGCGCAGGATCGCGACGGTCTTGAAGTCCGTCTCCTTGCTCTTGACGACCAGGGTGCCCTTGTCGATGTACGGCTTCAGGGTGGCCATCGCGCCGTTGTAGAAGAACGTCGCGTTGTTGTCGTCCGGCGACCCGGCGAAGACCTCGATGTTGAACGGGCCCTTGGCGGTGCCGTCGGAGCCGTCCTCCTTCTTCAGGCCGAGGCCGACGAGGAGGGAGGTGGCCTGCAGGACGCCGACCTTGTAGTTGTCGAAGGTCGCGTAGTAGTCGACGTTCGGCGTCTTGCGGATCAGCCGGTCGTACGCGATGACCGGGATCTTCTTGTCGGCCGCCTCCTGCAGCTGCGTGCTGAGGGCGGTGCCGTCGATCGAGGCGATGATCAGGAGCTTGGCGCCCCGAGTGATCTGGTTCTCGATCTGGTTGACCTGGGTGGGGATGTCGTTCTCGGCGTACTGCAGGTCGACCTTGTAGCCCAGCTTCTCCAGCGAGGCCTTGAGGTTGTCCCCGTCGTGGATCCACCGCTCGGAGGACTTGGTCGGCATGGTGACGCCGATCAGCGCGCCCTTGGCCGAACCGGCGTCCGAGCCCTTCTTGTCGACGGTCTTGGTGCTCGAACCGCACGCCGCGGTCACGCTGAGGGCCATGAACAGGCCCGTGGCCATCGTGGCCAGCTTTGTGATTCTCATGTCTCACCTTTGGGGTGGGGCTGGGCGGTTACGCCGGTATTACGGCCTGGTTTCCCACTGCTGTGTCGGGAGTGTTACCGGTCACAAATCCGATGTCAAGACACAGTTCTGCAACGCCCGGACCACGGCTCGGCCATTGACTTTGTCCATGTGACCGGTAACATCCGGCTTCCGGGAGGTCATCGCGGCCCGCCTCCGGCCCGTACCAAGAGGAGCGTTGCTTCACATGCGCATCACCGGAATCTCGACACATGTCGCCGGCACGCCCTGGCGCAACCTGACGTTCGTTCAGGTCCATACCGACGAGGGGCTCACGGGCGTCGGCGAGGCGCGGATGCTCAGCCACACCGACGCGCTCATCGGCTACCTCGCCGAGGCGGAGATCAACCACATCAAGGGCTCCGACCCCTTCGACATCGAGGACCTCGTCCACCGGATGAAGTACGGCGACTACGGCCGGGCCGGCGAGATCGTGATGTCCGGGATCGCGTGCGTCGAGATGGCCTGCTGGGACATCGTCGGCAAGGCCCTCGGCCAGCCCGTGTGGCGGCTCCTGGGCGGCAAGGTCCGCGACAAGGTCAAGGCGTACGCCAACGGCTGGTACACCGTCGACCTCACCCCCGAGGCGTTCCACGACGCGGCCAGGAAGGTGATCGAGAGCGGGTACAAGGCGCTCAAGTTCGACCCGTTCGGCACCGGCACGATGGAGCTCGACCACGCCGACACGATGCGCGCGGTGAGCCTCGTCGAGGCCGTCCGCGACGCCATCGGCGACGAGGCCGAGCTGCTGGTCGAGATGCACGGCCGGTTCTCCCCGGCGACCGCGATCCGGCTGGCCGGCCTGCTCGCGCCATTCAACCCGAGCTGGCTCGAGGAGCCCTGCCCGCCGGAGAACCTCAAGGCCCTCGCCAAGGTCTCCGCGCACACCGACCTGCCGATCGCGACCGGCGAGCGCATCCACGACCGGATCGAGTTCCGCGAGCTCTTCGAACTGCAGGCCGTGGACATCATCCAGCCGGACGTCGGCCACATCGGCGGCATCCTGGAGACCCGCAAGCTCGCGGCCACCGCCGAGACGCACTACACCCTGATCGCCCCGCACAACGTCGGCGGCCCGGTGCTCACCGCGGCCAACCTGCACCTGGCGGCCTGCACGCCGAACTTCAAGATCCAGGAGCACTTCAACGACTTCGCCGACTCGGCGATCAAGGGCGTGGCCCCCGGACTGCCGGAGGTCGTCGACGGGTACTTCTCGCTCCCCGAGGCCCCCGGCCTCGGCGTCGAGCTCGACCTGGACGCGCTCGCCGAGTTCCCCCGCCAGCAGGCCAACTTCAACCTGTTCAAAGAGGACTGGCACTACCGCGACCCGGCCAGGACCAAGTGAGCCGGTCCATCCTCCTGGAGCGGCCGGGCCGGCACCGGCTGATCAAGGGAGACGTGCCCGTGCCCGGCCCCGGCGAGGTCCTCGTCCGCGTCGCCGCGGCCGGCATCTGCGGCAGCGACCGCGAGCTGTACGAGGGCGGCCGCCCGGAGGCGTACTGCTCCTTCCCCGTCGTCCCCGGCCACGAGTGGTCGGGGACGATCGTGGCGACCGGTCCCGGCGTCGACCCGGCGCTGACCGGCCTGCCGACGGTCGGCGAGGGCTTCGTGAGCTGCCAGACCTGCGTCCGCTGCCGCGAGGGCGACACGAACCTGTGCCACGCCGGGTACGACGAGATCGGGTTCACCCGGCCCGGCGCGTTCGCCGACCACCTGGTCGTGCCGGCCCGGCTGCTGCACCCGCTGCCGCCGGGCACCGACCTGCGGGCCGCCGTGCTGCTCGAACCGGCGGCGGTCGCCGCCGCGGCCGTGCTCCGCGCCGCGTCGCTTCCCGGCGAGCGGGTCGGCGTGGTCGGCGCGGGCACGCTCGGCCTGCTCACGATCCAGCTCCTGGCCGCCTCGTCCCCCGCCGAGCTCGTCGTGAGCGACCCGCGCGCCGGCCGCGAGCCGGTCGCGCGGGCGGGCGGGGCGACCGCCTACTTCCACCCGGACGAGCTCGGCGAGCTCGACCTCGACGTCGTCGTGGAGACCGCCGGCGCCCGCGACTCGGCGGCGGCCGCCGCCCGGCAGGTGCGCAAGGGCGGCCGGCTGGTGCTGACCGGCATTCCCGGCGTGGAGCCGGAGATGCTGTCCCCGGCCATGATCGTCGGCCGTCAGCTCACCGTGACCAGCGTGTTCGGCGCCTCGTCGGCGGCCTGGGCGCACGCGGTGCGGGCGTTCACCGCCGGACTGCTCGACCTCGGCCCCCTGGTCACACACGAGTTGCCGCTGGAGGATTACCCCGAAGCGGTGGCGCTGCTCGGCCGGGGCGGCGACGACGTCGGCAAGATCATCCTGAAGCCCTAGGAGTACCCCAGAATGAGCGTTTCCCGGTATCCCGGTGAGCACCTGCTCGACCGGCTCGGCATGCCCGCCCGCGGCGGCGCCCCCGCCGGATCGGAGGCCCGGTTCCCCGACGGCGGAAGCTGGCGCACCGAGCTGCCCTCCTGCGAGGGGCCGGAGGTGCTGGCCGCCGCGCTGGAGGAGATCGACCGCCTCGAGGTGCCGGTCCACCGCATCAGCCAGGGCAGCGGCATCTGGATGCTCACCGACGCCGAGATCACCGAGATGGTCAAGGCGTGCGAGGAGCGCCACATCGAGCTGTGCCTGTTCGTCGGCCCGCGCGGCACCTGGGACGTCGGCGCCGGCGTCAAGGCGTCGTCCGGCGGCTCCGGGCCGCGCGCCCGCGGCCGCGACCAGCTCGCCCAGTGCGTCGAGGAGGCCGAGCGCGCCGTCGCCCTCGGCGTCCGCTGCCTGCTCGTCGCCGACGAGGGCGTGCTGTGGACGCTGCACCGGCTGCGCGCGGCCGGCGTGCTGCCCGCCGACGTCACCTTCAAGGTCTCGGCGCTGGTCGGGCCGGTCAACCCGGCCGCGTACGCGATCTGGGAGAAGCTCGGTGGCGACTCCATCAACGTGCCCAGCGACCTGACGATCGGGCAGATCGCCGAACTGCGGGCGCAGAGCGCCGCGCCGATGGACTTCTACGTCGAGGCGCCCGACGACCTCGGCGGGTTCGTCCGGCTGTACGACGCGGCCGAGCTGATCCGCTGCGGCGCGCCGATCTACCTGAAGTTCGGCCTGCGCAACATGCCCGGCATCTACCCGGTCGGCCGCCACCTGCGCGACCTGGCCGTCAACGCCATGCGCGAGCGCGTGCACCGCGGCCGTCTCGCGCTGGACATCCTGGAGCGTCTCGGCGCGGACGGCGGCATGTCCCCGCTCGGCTCCCGCCTGCCCGGCACCCTGAACCGCTTCCCCACCGACGGAGACGTGTGATGACGCTGCTGTACGGAGTCGATCCCCGGACCGGCGAACGCCTGGAGCCGGGCGTGCCGGAGACGTCCCCCGAGACGGTCGCCGCGCTGGGCGTCGCCGCGGCCAAGGCCGCGCGCCCCCTCGCGGAGCTGCCGCTGCCCGACCGGGCCGCGCTGCTCGAGGCCGTCGCCGACGCCCTCGAGGCCGCGGCCGACGAGCTCGTGCCGCTGGCCGACGCCGAGACCGCGCTCGGCACCACCCGTCTGAGCGGCGAGGTGGAACGTACCACCGGGCAGTTGCGGCTGCTGGCGGGCGAGGCGCGCGGCGAGGGCTTCCAGCGGGACGTCGCCGAGCCCGGCTTCGTCCGGGCGCTGCTGCCGATCGGGCCGGTCGCGGTGTACGCCGCGAGCAACTTCCCGTTCGCGTTCTCGGTCGCGGGCGGCGACACGGCCTCGGCCTGGGCGGCCGGCTGCCCGGTCATCGTCAAGGCCCACCCCGGCCACCCGCGCACGTCGGCCCGTACCGCCGAGATCGTCACCGAGGCCCTCGTCAAGGCGGGCGCGCCCGAGGGGACGTTCGCGCTGGTGCACGGGTTCGACGCGGGCATGGCCCTGATCAACGACCCGAACATCCGGGCGGCCGGGTTCACCGGCTCCGTACGCGGCGGGCGGGCGCTGTTCGACGCCGCCGCGAGCCGTCCGGACCCGATCCCGTTCTACGGGGAGCTGGGCAGCATCAACCCGGTCTTCGTCACCGAGGCGGCGGTCGCCGCCCGCGGCGAGGAGATCGCGCGCGGCTACGTCGGGTCGTTCACGCTCGGGTCCGGGCAGTTCTGCACCAAGCCGGGCCTGCTGTTCCTGCCCGCCGGGCACGGCCTGGAGCCGGTGCTCTCGGAGGCGGTCGCGGCGGTCGCGGCGCCGGCCCTGCTGACGCCGCAGATCACCGACGGGTTCCGCACCGGCGTCGAGCGCCTCGCGGGCGCCACGCGCACCGTGGCGGAGGGCACGGGGGCGCACCTGTTCGCGGTGAGCGCCGAGGAGTTCGCGGCGCGACCCGAGCTGACCGAAGAGTGCTTCGGCCCGGCCTCGGTCATCGTCGAGTACTCCTCGGAGGAAGAGCTGCGCGCCGCCGTCGCGGCCGTGCCCGGCTCGCTCACCGCGACCGTGCACGCCGAGCCGTCCGACGCCGACCTGGCGCGCGGCCTCGTCGCCGAGCTGGCCCGGCACGTCGGCCGGGTCGTGTACAACGGCTGGCCCACCGGCGTCGCGGTGAACCGGTCGATGCAGCACGGCGGCCCCTGGCCCGCGACGACGGCGCCGCTGCACACGTCCGTCGGCACCGCCGCGATCCGGCGCTTCCAGGTCCCGGTCGCCTTCCAGGGCCTGCCGGACGACCTGCTCCCGCCGACCGTGCGCTGAATAATTCTTTGCCGACGTGATTCCCCCGCCCGTACCCTCCGGGGCATCGGCGTGTAGCTCAGCAGCCAGAGCACCGGGCTTTTATCCCGGAGGGCGTGGGGGCGGCACCCGCCACGCCGGCGGTATTCCGTTGTCGTCTCGGCTCCTACGCTGAGGCGACGATCGGCGTGTAGCTCAGTCAGACAGAGCACCGGGCTTGGGACCCGGAGGGCGCGGGGGCGGTACCCGCCACGCCGGCATGGTTCCTCCCGAGGTACGAGTCGGCGCCGGGTACCCCTCCTGGCAGCTGGCGAAGGCGTTCACGACCGCGTCGAGTCACGAGGACGACGAGACCCGGCGGCGCGCGGAGGAGCGCGTGCACCGCTGGGAGCGCGTGCTGACCGGCATGGCGGACGGCACCGTCACGGTCGGGTCGCGGACGCCGGTCGCCGGGTTCCCCGCCTGGGTCACCCCGCAGGTCATGCGCGGCGGCTTCGCCACGGGCGAGGCCGCCGCAGGGGGTCCCCTCCTGCCGCACGAGGTCGAGACCGCCCGCCGGGTCGGCGTGCCCGCCGACCGGTACGCGCTGTTCCGCCACCACCTGACCGACGCGGGCCTGGCCGAGCTGTACGCGCTGCTGGACGGCGGCGCGTACGACGTGGCCGTGCCGGAGGAGGCGGCGCTGCTCACGGTCGCGTGGCTGCTGCGCGCGGGCGACCGCCCGGCGGCGCTCACGCTGCTGGAGGAGATCCACCCCTTCGCCGACCGGCTCCGCTTCACCCCACGCCCGACCACCGGGTCCGCGCCGGGCAGCGTGTCCGTGTCCGACGACGCGTCCGCATCCGGCGGTGCGTCCGCATCCGATGGCGCGGCCGCACCCGGCGGTGCGATCGCGTCCGGCGGTGAGGTCGTGCACCGCGAGACGGTCGGCGAGGTCCGCGCCGCGCTCGGCGGCCGCCGCCCGAACCACTCCGTCGCGGCGATGAACGAGGCGCTCACCGTCTGGAACCCGTTCGCCGACGAACTCCTCACGCACTGGCTGGAGACGGTCGAGTCCGGGCGCGTCGCGGTCACCGAGCCCGACGGCTGGCGGGAGCGCGGCGCCGACCTGCTCGCGCGGTACCGGGAGCTCGCCACTGTCCACACCCTGTGCACAAAGCATCGCCGCCCCAAGGAGAACCTCGCGATCCTGCGCACCGCGCTGGAGGAGGCGGTCGCCGGACGCGAGCTCGATCCGCGGCTGCGCGGCCTGCTGCGGCACGCGGTCGACTCGATGGTCCGCCGGCGCGGCGTTCCCGGGTCGGCGCGGCACGTCGCGCTCCGTACCGCCCAGGCCGTCAACGCCTCCCGCCCGGCGATGCACGTCCTGGCCCAGGTGCTCGTCGCGCGGCTGGCGGACCTGCCGCCGGACGCCGGCCTGCCCTCGGTCGACGCGGTGGTCCGGCCGGTGACCGAGGAGGAGTCCCGTACGGGGGCGCCCGCGGGCGCCGAGGTCCCGGACGCGCTGCGGCGGATCGTCGAACGGGCGCTCAGCGCCCCGATCGCCACCCTGGTCGAGCGCGGCATCGTCACGTCGGCCGAGGTGCTGGCCGAGCTCGTTCCCCAGTTGGTCGCGGCGACCACCGCCGAGGCGTACGAGGACACCACGCTGGGCGCGCTGATGGCCGCGACGTACCGCGCGTTCCGCAACCGGCGGTCCCTGCTCCTGCTGAACCTGGAGCGGCAGGTCCGGCTCGAGGAGCTGCCCTGGGTCGGCGCGGTGACGCCGTACCGCTCCGCGACCCGGGGCGGCGGCTCGGCGCGCACCGCGCTCGTACGCCTCGGGGAGCTGGCGCTGCAGGGCTTCCCGAGCACGATCCTGCCGAATCCGCTGGTCCGGGAGCTGTCCACGCTGTCCCGGCAGGCGGGCCTGGACGTGCCGTTCACCGAAGAGCTGGCCGCCGACATCTTCATGGGCGCCTTCTCCCCCAAGTTCCCGCGCGCCGCCCGGCTGGCCGCCGACCTCCTCGAGGGCACGCTCTACGACCGGTACTACGGGATCGACTACGCGGCGGTCCGCGGGCTGCCCGAGCCCGCCCGGTTCGCCGCGGTCTGCCGTGCGCGGGCCGGCGACGTGGCGGGCGGCTCGTGGGTGGCGGCCAACGGCAAGGTGATCGAGCAGGCGCAGATCCTCACGACGCACAACCTCGCCGCGCTGGTCCACCCGATCGGCGTGGATCCGGCCGGAGGCTGGGCGGACCTCGCCCGCCGGGCGTTCACCACCGTGTGCGGCCTCACCGCCCGGGTGGAGGGCGACCGGTACCCGCTGGGTGTCATCAAGGACGCCGCGTACGCGTGGCGGCAGGTGGTGTTCTTCCTGTCGCTGTGCGGCCTGGAGGACCAGATCACCGTCATCGCCGGGATCCAGGAGGAGGTCCGACGCCACCCGGAGCACGTCGTACGGCGGCTGGCGCCGGTGCTCGCCGGGCTGCGGCACGTCCTCGTCGGCGGCAGCCTGGACGACGACAGCGCCCCGACCGCCCGCCGCCTCACCGGCTGGAGCACCACCGGCCACTGGATGTGTGAGGTCTCTTTACCGGTTGTCCGGACCCGGAGGGGCCGGCCGGTGTAGACCCCGTTGAGTGGCAGGAAAGAACGGATGCTCACACTGACGAAGATCGCCGAGGACCCCCGTGTCCTGACGTACCGCATGAACCTGAGCGATGGTTCGACGGCCGTCCTCCGGCCGCTCACCCACGCCGACACCGAACGGCTCGCCGTCTTCCTACGCGGACTGTCCGCCGAGTCGCGGCGGTTCAGCACGTTCGACGGATACGGCCTGGCGGCGGCCCGGGATTTGTGCGCCGCCATCGCGCGCTATGACAAGCTTCGGCTGGTACTCGAGGACGCGGCCGCTGAAACGATCATCGGCCTTTTCGAACTCAGCCTCGCGATCACGGCGGGGGACCTCGCGCGCTACCGCGCGGCCGGCATTCGCCTTACCGAGACGACCGACTGCCGCTTCGGCCCTACTCTCGCCGACGCCTACCAGGGCCGCAAGGTCGGGACGCTGGCCTTCCCGCTCGTGACGGAGATCGTACGGCGCCTCGGCAGGACAAGGATCATCCTGTGGGGCGGCGTCCTCGCCGACAACGCCCGCGCCATCCGCTTCTACGAGAAGAACGGCTTCCAGCACATCGGCTCGTTCACCCGCCCGGACGGCATCCGATCGCTGGACATGATGCTCGACCTGCGCTCACGCCCGAGCTCCGAGGCCGTGTAGTCGACGTCGTTTCACATGGGGCGATCAGTACGCCGCCCTGAGCGCTACAGCCCCGGCCCACGAGTAATCGCCCCCTTTGGGACCGGTCGCGGCACCCCGCCGCGAATTTATTGAGCGCGCAGATCATCTGTGCGTAGAATAAATCACGGACCGCCGACCGAGGAACGGAGCATGGTCATGTGGGAGTACGAGCACACCGCCGAGACGGTCGCTTCTCCGGAGACGGTGTGGCGACTGTGGGCCGACGTGCCCGGCTGGGGCACGTGGAACGCCGAGATCGAGAAGGTCGAGATCGACGGACCGTTCGCGGTCGGAGCGCGGATCACCATGACGCCGCCCGATGACGAACCGGTCGTGCTGAAGGTCGTCGAGGTGGCGGAGAACGCGCTGTTCGTCGACCAGTTGGACGCCGGCGACTTCGTCGTCACCACGACGCACCGCGTCGAACCGCTCGGCGACGGCGGGAGCCGGATCGTCTACCGCACGGAGATCGACGGACCGGCCGCCGACCAGGTCGGACCGGAGCTCGGCCCGGCGATCACCGCGGACTTCCCCGACACCGTCGCGGCGCTCGTCCGGCTGGCCGAGGGCCGATGACGCACCATCCCGACGAGAGCCCCGGCTTCCTGCTCTGGCAGGTCACGCTGCGCTGGCAGCGGGAGATGACCGCGGCCCTGGCCCCGCTCGACCTGACCCACGTGCAGTTCGTCCTGCTGGCCACCACCTGGTGGCTCAACGCCCAAGGCGAGGAGCCGAACCAGCTCACCGTGGCCCGGCGGGCCGCCACGGACATCAAGATGACGTCGCAGGTGGTGCGCAAGCTCGAGGACAAGGGTCTCGTCGAGCGCCGGGTCGACCCCGCCGACACCCGCGCCAGGCGGCTCCGGGTGACCGAGCGGGGCGCGGAGGTGGCGCGGGCGGCGGTCGAGGCGGTGGAGGCGGCCGACGCGGAGTTCTTCCGCCGGGCGCCCGACCCGGCGGCGCTGCTGCGGGCGCTCAGGCCGCTGGCCGCGCCGCCGGACGAGACGAGCCCATAGGGCGGGTCAGGCGGGCAGGCGGCTGAACCAGTCGACGATCGCCGCGGTGCCGCTCACCGCCGTCCCGAGGTGCCGGGAGCCCTGGTGGTCGATCGGACCGAGCTCGATCGTCGGCAGGTCGGCACCATTCGCGCGGAACGCCGCCCGGCAGCGGTCGGTGTTGGCGGTGACCGCCTGCTCGTCGCCGGTGGCGTAGTACAGCCGGGCGGGTACGCGCGGCACCCAGCCGGTGCAGGTCGCGTCGGCCACCCGCAGCGCCGCGGCGAACGCCCCGGCCGGGTGCCGCAGCAGGTCGAGGCCGTGTGCGGTGAGGAGATGGTCGAGGTCGCCGGGCAGCGCCGCGAGCATCTCCTGCCCGGGAGTCGTCCCGTCGAACAACCGCTCCACCTTGGCGGCGTACGGCGCCTGGAAGACCTGGCCCGGCGAGTCGTAGAGGTGGTGCAGGCGGTTCCAGGAGACGAGCAGGTACGTCGTGTAGGCCACGCCGAGCTTCGGGGGGATCTCCCTGCCCGCGAGGACCGCCGGGAGCTCGGCGTCGCGGAAGGCGTACGCGCCGCTGATCGGCGCCACCGCGCCGAGCCGGTACCAGGGGTCGGCGCCGTCCTGCAGCGCCCGCGCCAGCCCCAGTGCCGCCGACGCCCCCTGCGAGAACCCGGTGACCAGCACGCGTCGCTGCGGCGTCCGCCCTCGGCTCGCCATGAACGCGCGGGCGGCGCGCAGCATGTCCAGGGACGCGGTGGTCTCCGAGGGGACGTCCATCCACGGGTGGGCGCCCGGCCCCTTGCCCAGCCCGAGATAGTCGGGGGTGACGGCGGCGAAGCCCGCCGCCCCGAACGTCATCGCCGGGGCGGCGGAGAAGTCGTCCTCGCCGATCGAGGGGGCGTCCTCCTTGTAGCTCTGGGTGCCGTGGGTGAACGACACCAGGCGCGGCCCGCGGTCGCCGTTCCGTGGCAGCACGACCAGGCCGCTGGCGGTCGTCGGACGGCCCTCGGTGTCCACGGTGCGGTAGACGAGGCGGTCGAGCTCGACGCCGTAACGCACACCGGCCTGCTCGAACCCGGCCTTGCCGAGCGCCGTACGCGTCTGTTCGGCCGAGAGGACGCCGAGGCGCACGGGGGCGGCGGCCAGGGTGCCCCGGCCATCGGCCGGGGCCGCGGTCCGGGTCCGCGCGTTCGCGGACGCGGGGCCCGCGACGGTCCCGGCGGTGGCGACACAGGCGGCCGTCGCGATGGCGACGGCTCGTCGGCTCACAGGAAGTCTCATACCGCCGACGCTAGGAACGCCCGCCGGCCGGCCCCAGCCTGCTGAACACCCTGACCAAGGTGTAGCCAGCCCCCCTACCCGATTCGCCCAGTACGGGTCCGCGCCGAATGGCTTGGAGGTCAGTGCCGAGGATTTCGGCGCCAGGAAGGACCCCGATCCAGGGCGTTGATGGCTGCTCCAGACTGCCGCGCGTTGAAACTCTCGGGCAACACGCGTGCAGCCGACCGGGTTAGGCCACCTCTACCTCTACGCGACGCGGTCTGCGTCGCGTTCACCGAGCATTCCGCGCGGATTGAACTGACCGGCCCGTGACCGGGCTACTTCTGCCGGGCGTCCTTCTCGATGACGGCCAGCTCGACGCAGTTACCACCGTTGCCGCCGCTGCGACTGCTCTTACGCCAGGTGGCGCTCTTCACGACCATCGCTCCTCCAACACCCTGCGTATGAAGTCCCTCGACGCGTCGACGGGCAGGGCTCTCGACCGTATCGCCTCGTAGGTGTCGGACAGTGCCTGGATGTCCTCGACATCGTCGATGGTAAGTCCACGGATCACCGTGTCCATATACGCCAACTCGCTTCTGTCCGGCAGGGTAGCGACGACGAATGCGCCATCGGTGCCAGCCGGGTGAAGCGGGCCGGGGACGATGTGGACGGAGATGCGGTCGGACGGCAGGTTGAGCAGGTGTTCGAGCTGGCCCCGCATGATCTCCCGATCCCCCACCTCGTGGTAAAGGACGTACTCGGTCATCATGACGACCAGTCGTGGCGGCGGCGGGGTCTGTCGGGTGAGGACCCGCTGCCGACCGATGCGGGCCGCCACCGCCTCCGCGTCTCCGTACAGCAGGGCAGAGGCGTACTCCTCAGTCTGGAGCAGGCCGTAGACGACCTGATTCTCGTAGGACCGGAGCAGGGTCGCCTGCTCCTCCACCGGTGGCCAGTCGAACCAGACCGGGAAGGCCGCGTTCTTGACCAACTCGTCCCAGAGCGAGGGCAGAGTACCCCTCGTGTCGAGGATCTCGTCGAGCCTGACGGCGATGGCCCGGTCGCAACGGGTCTCCCCGCGCTCGATCTTTCCGATGTGAGAGCCGGAAATGGGGACTTTCTCGGCGAGACGATCCTGAGAAAGGCTGGCCACGGCACGGAATCGCCGTACCTCGCCACCGAACACTTGCAGCATCGGAGCCCGTCCGACGGTCATCCCCACTCTCCTCACCGCCTCGCCGCCGACGACAACCCGATAGCGCGCGTTCGCGATTGAGCCTGCAACGGAGCCGACAGTCGTCACGGTAAGTATGCATAACCGTGCACGATGTAGCCAGTCCCGAAATCACCCCAGACGGTGAGGCCTTTCAGCGAAAGACGAGGCACCCCAATGACGGCTCTACAGGCAGAGAAATGGACACCCCCGGACCGATTCACCCTGGAGATGCACGCCTGCCCGGAAAACGTCTATTTGGTGCGTCACCTGGTGGACCAAGCCGTCGAATCGTGGGGACTCACGGAGCTACGCGACCTCGGCCGGTTGATACTGACCGAGCTGACCACGAACGCGGCCCGCCGGTACCCGAGGACACTGATCAACGTATGGGTTGCCCGTCCGGGACGGCCCCTGGTGGAGGTCGGGGTGTGGGACCACGACAGTACAACGATGCCGCGAATCATCGATCCAGAGGACGCCGACGAAACCGGCCGGGGGCTGTTCCTTATTCACGAACTGACGAACGGACGGCTCGGCTGGCATCCGTCACCGCACGCGGGGAAGGTCGTCTGGTCTCGGTTCGGTCCATGAACTCCCCGCCTGGGCGGGCTTCCGTTGCTCACACCTCCGAGAATCGACGCCCAGGCGGGGCTCCGAAATCAGACATACGGGAATTCAGGCTGTCCGGATAAGAGGGGATCCGGTCGCGGTACGGCAGGCGGGGGGACTCGTCGCCACAGCGGTACTTGCCAAAGCCTGAAAGCACCATGGATTCTGCTTCCGGGGGAGCCGATCGGCTCCTTCGGCGTCCCGAGAAAAGGGAGGCACAACGAATGAGGACAATCTCACCTGGTGAGCCATGGGCGATGCGCCTGGTCACCGATCGGCTGCCTGCGGAGCCGCCTTCGTACGCGTCGGTGCGCCTGGACCCGTCAACGCAGACCGCCCGATACTTCGATCCGGCCGGGCAATCGATCGAGATGGGCAGGCACGGCACCTCGCGAACGAAGGGCACGGCGTCGATGTCCGGGGGCGGCGATGGCAAGGATCCCCAGCCCCAGCGGCAGGACGACAACACGACCGATTACGAGTCGGACTGATGCGCCGGTGAGCAACCTCGTCCTCGTCCTGACAGCCCTGGAGGACGTCACCGCGGACATGGTGATCAGTGCGCTCAACGAGCGTGGCATCCCCGTTGCCCGCGTCGATCCTGGCGACATCGGGGAAGGTCTGATGTTCGGTGCTCGGCTCGACGCTGAGATCCCTTCGTGGCGGGGACGGTTGCGGACTCCCAGCCGGCAGGTGGAACTGGAGGAGGTGGCGGCGGTGTATTACCGCCGCCCCACCCCTTATGCGTTCCGGTTCGCCGATCTTCCTTCTCAACTGCGGGACTTCGCATCCGCTGAGGCACGGCACGGGCTCGGCGGGATTCTGAACAATCTGGATGCCGTTTACGTCAACCATCCGGCGATGGTGACCCGCGCGGACTTCAAACCGGCCCAGCTGCAGCGCTTCGCCGAGCTCGGGTTGCGAATCCCGCCGACCTTGGTCACCAACGACGCCGCTCAGGCACGCGCGTTCGCCGCCGAGCATGGCGCGATCGTCTACAAGACCTTTCGCGGACTGCCGCCCGCTCAGGACGGGCGCGCGGGTGCGATCTGGACCCAGCGCGTCGACCCCCGTACCTTCGATGACTCGCTCGCGGTCACCGCGCACCTCTTCCAAGCACAGGTGCCCAAGGCGGGTGACGTGCGCGTGACCGTGGTCGGCCAACGGGTGTTCTCCCAGCAGATCACCACCCCGGACGGAGCGCTGGACTGGCGGCGCGGGGACTGGGCCGACCTGGTCCATACACCGGTGACCGTTCCTGGGGCCATCGCGAGTGCCCTACAGCGCTACCTGACTTCGTTCGGGCTGGTGTTCGGCTGCTTCGACTTCGCCCTCACCGGTCCGGCGGACGACCCCGCTCAGTGGGTCGCCATCGAATGCAACCCGAACGGCCAATGGGGTTGGCTGCCCGATTCGTCGGCGATCGCTGATGCGTTCGCTCTCTTCCTGAGCGGGAAGGAGGCCGTGTTCCATGGCGACGCCGACCGACGAGAGTGAAGCCGTCCGCCTGCGCAAGACGCTGACCGAGTCACTCGCCCGCGAGGGCGTGCTCTTCGATCCAGGATGGCGGGCCGCGGTGGAGAAGGTTCCTCGGCACCTGTTCGTGCCCGGCTTCTACCTGCCCACCGACCGGCCGGACAGCGACGGCCTGACGGTGTGGGAGCCAGTCACCGCCGAGCTCGACCACCATCGCTGGATTCGTGCGGCCTACTCCGATACCACGCTGATCACGCAGTTCGACGGAGACGAACCCGATTGGGAACAGCCCGCCGTCCGGCACGGGGGCGCCCCGACATCCTCCTCCACGCTTCCGTCACTCGTGATGCGCATGTGGACCGATGCGGACCTGCAGGACGGGCACAGGGTCCTTGAGATCGGCACCGGCACCGGCTACTCCACGGCGCTCGCCTGCGAACGTCTCGGCTCGGACGCCATCACCTCCATCGACACCGATGGCCGACTCCTCGACCAAGCTGCCGCCGCCCTTCACCGGTGCGGGTACAGCCCGACCCTCGCGGTCGCCGACGGGCTGTACGGGTACTGGCCCGAGGCACCCGTCGACCGGGTGGTAACCGCCTGCTCCTTCCGCTACGTCCCACCCGCCTTGCTGGCCCAGACCCGGCCGGGCGGGAAGATCCTCCTCACGATCAGTGGTTGGCTGTACGGGTACGCCCGTGTCCTGCTCACCGTCACCGACGAGCAGACCGCGCAGGGGCCGCTGCTGCCCGGCACCGTCTCTTTCATGGCAGCGCGCACCCACGCCGCTCCCGCCTGCGGCAATCCCACGCACTGGGCCGCCGACCTGCCAGAGCGGCCAAGAGTCGCCCGGCACCGCCCCGAACGGATCAGCGACCCCACCGAGCAGGCGTTCCATCTTCGCTTTCTCGCGCAGTGCGCCGTGCCGCACGCCCAGATGACCGTCATGGGGGACGTCCTGCACCTGATCGACGTGGTCACCGGTTCGGCTGCCACGCTCACTCCGGCCGGGGACGGTTGGCAGGTCCGCGAGGCCGGCGCGGTCAAACTGTGGGAACGGATTGAAACGGTGCTGGATGCCTATGACATGGCCGGCCGACCGGCGCCACAGGCCTTTCGCCTGGAGGTCGCCGGGGAGGACCAGCGCCTGCGGCATCCGCGACTGCCGGACCTGCCGCTGCCAAGGCAGTGAGTCTTTCAGCCGCCGCTGCATCGAACTGAATTTTGGGGCGGGAGAAAACTGGTAGTCAGGGAGGTGGTGGTCGTCCGAGGTCACATCAGTGCTGTTCAGCGAGTCGCTCATGGTGTCACAATCACGTCCCGACATATCGTGATCACTGGGAGCAATGTGGCGAATGACAAAGATCTAGGCGAACAGTGAGACATGAGCGTTATCTGGCGGATAGGGTGCCGCGTGCGCCGTTGATGAATTTCGTCTCGCGGCGCTCTCAGACCTACTTCCCTTCGCTGGAGGTACTGCATGCGCCTGAAAAGGGCGACTCTCACTTTCGCCGGTGCGGCGGCCGCTCTCGCCGTCACCACCTTGGCCGCGTCCCCCGCGTGGGCCTGCAACGACCGGGACCCCGCGCTTCGGCTCGAGGCCAAGTGCGGCGCGAACGGTCAGCCGAACTGGATGGTCTACAACCCCAACAAGTGGGGCGCCGTGCCGTTCACCTGGAACGACGACAAGGGCGGCCACAGCAACAGCAAGATCCCCGCGCCCGCCGGTGGTGCCGTCGCACTGCCGACCCACGCGTCCAAGGTGACCGTGGTGGCGTACCGTCCCGACAACCGTCGACTGCCGGTCTGGCAGCGGCACGGAGCGTTCGGCGTGAAGCACTGCGCCGCCGCGCCAACCCCGACGCAGAAGCCCCACAAGCCGGGCAAGCCGGTGACGCACAAGCCCAGCCCGACCCCGACCAAGTCGAGCGCGAAGCCCGCGACGCCGACGCCGGTCCCGACGGCGCCCAGCGGTGAGGCCCGCCCGGCGACGCCGGTCAAGGCGCAGCCGAAGTTCACCGGCTGACGTACGAAGGCTGACCGTCGTGTCCGGGAAGGCGCGTTCCCGGACACGACGAACGCTCGCAGGCGGCCCGGGAGGGCGCGATCCCAGGCCCCGCCCGCGAACGAACGCTCACAGGCGGCCCGGGACGGTGCGTTCCCGGGCCGTCCGCCTGTCATCCAACCCGCGATTCGCTAAGGAGCGAGACCGATGTCCATCAGCACGGCCGCGACGCGGCCCCGCTGGGCGGCCGCGACGATCGGCGTCGCCCTCGGTATCACGCTGACCGGCTGCGGCGGCGGCTCCGCCCACCCGGGCAAGAGCACCCCGGCGGCGGACACGAACTCCACGGCGGCCGCCACCGACTCGGCGAAGTTGGGCGACGGCCCGAGCACGATCGCCACGGCGCGTACGAAGACGGTGCAGATCTACCAGAACCCCGGGGACGCCGAGCCGAGCATGCGGCTGAAGAACCCGAACCCGGACGGTGTCATACGGGTCTTCCTCGTGGTGGGCACCAAGCCCGGCTGGCTGCACGTCCTGCTGCCGGCGCCGCCGAACGGCAGCCAGGGCTGGATCGCCGAGAAGGACGTCACGACCGCCAAGACGAGCTACTGGGTGCAGGTCCTGCAGTCGGCGCACCGCGTGAAGGTGTACAAGGGCAAGCAGGTGCTGATCGACACCCCGGCGGCGATCGGCAAGGCCGACACCCCGACCCCCGGCGGCCGCTACTACCTCACCGAACTGCTGCAGGCGCCGAACCCCAACGGCGCGTACGGCCCGTACGCCTACGGCCTGAACGGCTACTCGACGACGCTCACCCAGTTCAACGGCCAGGACCCGATCATCGGCATCCACGGCACCAACGAGCCCAAGTCGCTCGGCACCTCCGTCAGCCACGGCTGCGTCCGCGTCGGCAACACGGTGATCACCAAGATGGCGAAGATGCTGCCGCTCGGCACCCCGGTGCAGATCGCGTCCTAGACGTTCGCGAGAACGACCGCCACGATCGCGCGGTCCACCGGATCCTCCAGGCCGGCCCCTGCCTCGGGAGCGCGCGCACCCTCGAGAATCTCCCGCAGCGCCCGGACGAGGGCCGGCCGCCACCGCCGTCGCGTCAGGTCCGTACGGCGCTGCCGCACCTCGCCGACGCCGACAACGGAACCCGCGACCTCGTCGAGCGGGCGATCGACGTCCGGTCCGGGACGCGGGAGCGCTTCGACCCCGCCACGCTCGGCGTGGGCGCGCTGGTGCTGCCGGCGTTCCGGACCGACGTCCGCCTCGAACGCGATCCCGAGAAGGGCTGGACGTTCAAGCCCCACACCGAGCGGCTCGGCGACTCTTCCGTCGGCAAGCTGCTCAGTCAGCTCTTCGGGGTATATCTCAAACGCTGACGCTCGACCCGATCGGGTCACCAGAGCCGGTGCGATTCAGCACGAACGCCGGTCGAGTCCGTATTCAGGCTCCGCTTCGTGTTAGGTCGGCTGCTCTCCGGGTATCCCGCCGCACCAGCCCCGAACGAAGAGCGGTCAACGCGGAGAAGGTGCAGGCATGGCGAGTGACGTCCGTACTTCCACGAAGACCCCGGCCGGCTCCCCCTCAGAGCACGACGATTCGACCGGAGAACTCGTCAGCCGGGCGACGCGGCAGATCAGTGAGCTGGTCCGTCAGGAGCTCGCGCTGGCGAAGGCGGAGCTGGCCGACAAGGGGAAGGAGGCGGGACGCGGCGCCGGGCTGTTCGGCGGGGCCGGGACCGTCGCCTTCTACGGCGGCGCCACGCTGATCGGCGCGGCGGTCGCGGGCCTCGCGGTCGCGCTGCCGGTATGGGCGGCGGCTCTGATCGTCGGCGTGGTGCTGCTGGCGATCGCCGGCCTGCTGGCCGCCGCAGGACGGTCGCGACTGCGCCGGGCGACGCCGCCCGTGCCCGAGCAGGCCACCGAATCCGTGAAGACCGATGTGCAGGAGATCAAGGACCATCTCAAGGAAGGGCATTCCCGATGAGCGACTCCCCGACGGCGGGCGGCTCCGAAGAGAGGAAGGCCAAGCCGGATGACCGGCAGGAGCTGAAGGCCGACATCGAGCAGACGAGAGAAGAACTGGGCGAGACCGTGGAGGCGCTGGCGGCGAAAGCCGACGTGCCCGCGCGGGTCCGTGGCAAGGCCGCCCAGTTGCGCGAGCAGGCGACCGACACCCTCGGGACCCTGACCCAGACCGTACGGGAAAAGGCCCCGCAGCTACGCGACCAGGCGACCGACACCTTCGGAACGCTGACGCAGACCGTACGGGAGAAGGCGCCGCACCTGCGCGAGCAGGCGACCGGGACCCTCGGGACGCTGACGCAGACCGTGCGGGAGAAGGCGCCGCAGGTGCGGGAGCAGGTTGCCGGGCCGGTGGCCAAGGTGGGGCAGGCCGTTCCCGAGCCCGCGCGGCGGACGGTCGCGCGCACCGGCCGGCAAGCGACGCAGGTCGCGGGTCGACGGCCCGGCGCGCTCTACGCGGCGGCCGGGGTCTGCGCGGCGGCCGGGCTGTGGCTGTGGCGTCGCGGCCGCAGACGGCGCTGACGAACGACTCCGCCCGGCGCTCGGACGTCATACGACCCGGGCGCCGGGCGGCCGATTTCAGGCGGCGACCGCCGAGGGTCTCCGTGGCGCCGGTGACGAAGAACCCTCGGCGGCGACGGCGAGCCGCCTAGCGGCTGCCGTGCTTCGCGGCCTCGTACTTGTCGATGATCAGGCCGAGCTGGGCGTACTTCTCGCTGTAGGCCACCGGGTGCGCACCCGGCGCGGTCGGCGGCCGGTTCGGGTCGATGTACTGGTTCCCCAGGTTGGAGAACACGGCGATGATGTAGTTGCGGCCGTTCTTGCCCGGCAGGGACCGTACGATGCCCGCGTCGCTGCCGGAGTTGGAGACCAGGCCGGTCTTGTGGGCGAAGGTGACCTCGGCCTTGGCGTTGCAGGGGCGCACGTCGTGCTGGTAGGCGTCCCCGTCGACGGTCACGGTGCCGTCGGCGGCGATCCACCGGGACGGGACGAGCTGCGGGATGCCGGGGGCCGGGTAGTCCGCCCCACACCAGTTCGTGGTGGACAGCACGTCGTTCATGCCCTGGTCGGCGAGTTCCTTCGTGAAGAACGCCCGGGATGAGGGGCTGAGCACATCGCTGGTGACGGCCTTGCCGTTCGGTGCGGTCCACACCGTGCCGGGCGCGCCGTTGATGAGG